>JAFOZC010000230.1 GCA_017391305.1 Oscillospiraceae bacterium
ATTCACCGTTGCCGTTCTCCAATATTGTCAGAGCCAGTTCCACTGCGGAAGTATAATCGTATACAACAGAGCCGATCACAGCTTCTGCGTCATAGACCCGATCGGTCATAACCGAGATCACAGGCATATCCTTAGTACCTATCCGTTCACAAATGGTGCTAGCCACATGGCCTGAGATGCCATAAATCAACTCAACTTCTCCGTCGATCCACCGATCCAAACTCTCGTAATCGGCGTCATGGAATGCCCCGCAGCCGAGATTGTGAGGCAGAATATGGATTTCGTCTAAAATTCCAAGTTTGGTGGCGGCATCTGTAGTCCCCTGCAAGAAACTGTTGTAGGCATACACCACAACAGGTACCTCAATACCGTAAATGACACCGATGGTTCTATACCCCTCCATCACTGCGGCATAGCCTGCCAGATATCCCATTTGCTCCTCCCTGAAATAGATGCATTGGGTATTGGAAGCTGTTTCACAAGAAATAAAATCTGCAGTATGCGGCTCTCCGTTCAAAAGCAAGAAGCGAACATCGGGATAAAGCCTCTGTGCATCATAAACAACACATTCAAACATATAACCGCAAAAGATGAGCACATTGGCACCGTCTTTCACTGCCTCTGCTATGGAAACCATCGCTCCATCGTCTGACTCTTCGGCAGTCTTGTAATAATTGTAGGAAATGCCTCTCTCCTCGGCGAAATTCTCAATTCCCTGCCAAGCCATCTGAGTGCCTTCTTCGCCCTCCCCATGGGTGATCAAGGCAATTTTCATATCATAGACATCCTCCGAGGCAGATTCAGTGGTAGGCTCGGTAGTAGGCTCAGTGGTAGGCTCAGTGGTAGGCGCAGTAGTAGTCACCGGGGGTGTGGCTTCTGTAGTTGCAGAGGCTTCCGGGTCAGCCACAGGCTCCTGAGGGCCACAGCCTGCAAAAAGACATAGGATAAGGGAAAGCGCCAGGAAAAACGAAATTGTTCTCTGCATGATATAATCCTCCAACCATAAGTAAGTTTCGGATCGTTTCCGCCAAGATAACTTTGACTGCCTGTCAAGCTATACCTAAGCGAAGAATTCTCCCTGTAGCTTATAGTATCATAAAATTTTTGATTTGTCAATTCCATCAAAATTATTTGTAAATCAAAATTCTCTTTTGTTTGCTTTTACTAAATTTATAGCAAAATATTTTTTGTAACAAAATCGCCTGTATTGTAGTATAATAGGTGAACACACAGTGGAAGGAGGGGATGATTTTGCCTGAGGAATTTTACAGATCGTATTACGCAACGGTATACGGTTATCTTCTGTCTCTGTGCGGAGATCGATTTCTGGCGGAAGACCTTGCTTCGGAGACTTTCCTAAGAGCAATCAAACATATTGATAGCTACGATCCCCGGTATGCGCCTTCCACATGGTTATGTACCATAGGAAAAAATCTCCTGTACAGTCATTATAGAAAAGAGAAACGGCTATTACCTCTGGAAGAAGCGCTTCCCGTTGTCAGTCCCTCACCGGAGAGCTTGTATCTGGAAAAAGAGCAAGAGCAAGCTCTCCGGGATGTGGCAAAGAAGCTCTCTGCTCAATATCGGCAAGTCCTGAACATGCGTCTGGAAGGGCTCTCCTTCCGTCAGATCGGGGAAGCCCTTGGCAGGAGTGAGAATTGGGCAAGAGTCACCTTCTTCCGTGCCAAAAATCAGTTAATCGCAGAAATGGAGGGAAATACATGAATCACTGTGAAATCGTCAAGGATCTGCTGCCCTTATACATAGAAGACCTGACGAGCTCAGCAAGCCACAGCTTTATTGATCGACATTTGACCCATTGTGAGAGCTGTAAGAAGGAATACCAACAGATGATCGCTCCTGTCCTGCCTCAATCGGATGCAAATGAGAAGTGGAAAGATCTGTTGGAAAAGATCCACAAAGAAGAACAGAGAAAGAAGCGACGGAAAATATCCCTTTGGCTGCTTATGATACTGTTGGTTCTTTCCATAGGTGCAACCCATTTGAAATCATATCTGGACAGAAACAGAACCATACACCATGTCACAAAAATCCTTGCTCCGGAGAGAATCCTGGAGTTATGTCCTACAGCAGTTCCTACGGCAGAAGAGCTGGAATTTCTTTCTCGAGGTGCTACCTTACCCTTCCTAACGAACAAAGATAAAAACATTTCCGTAGAAGAATTTCTCCCCTACAATGAGGATCTCATCCCCTCAGACGGGCAGATCGGAAGCATTGACGGCTGGACACAGGTATTGAGCATTGATTATTTCGTGGATGATCAGCGAATCACCCTATGCTATCGGGATGAGGATGCAGACGGTCGATTTGATGTTCTGGAGAAATATATCACTCTCCAGTATCAGGAAGAAAAAGGAAGAACCCATTTTATCGCCACCTACAACAGTGTCACTGTAACAACACAATATGAGTGCAAAGTTTTTTCTTCCGAATAAAGGGTTATAATGGCCCTTATATCAGAAGCACAGGTTCATCCCCTCCGGGAAAGATAGGTTTGTACATATCCCTCAGCTTCATTTGGGGATCAAAAAAAGAACTCTCGGCATAAACCGAGAGTTCTCTTCTTATTGTAAAATTACACCAGCTCGATGATAGCCATCTCAGCTGCATCGCCACGGCGGACGCCGATGCGAACAACACGAGTGTAGCCGCCGTTGCGCTCTGCGTACTTGGGAGCGATTTCCTTGAACAGCTTGTTGGCAACGTCTTCCTTGGTGATGTAGGAAAGAGCGCGGCGATATGCTGCCAGGTTGCCCTTCTTGCCGAGAGTGATCATCTTCTCAACAACGGGCTGCACTTCCTTTGCGCGGCAGAAGGTCGTTTCGAGCTTGCCGTGTTCCAGCAGGTCGGTGGTCAGCTGACGGAGCATTGCACGTCTCTGATCGCTGGTTCTGCCGAGTTTACGGGTTCCAAACATTCGTATTTCCTCCTTCTTAAAAGGTCAAGGGATTTCCGAGAATTTTAGTTGTTATTGCCGGACTCTTCAGTGGCTAAGGACAAGCCCATCTTTTCGAGCTTGTTCTGCACTTCGTCCAGGGACTTCTTGCCCATGTTACGGACCTTCATCATCTCTTCCGGAGTCTTGGCGATCAAGTCACGGACAGTGTTGATGTTGGCACGCTTCAGGCAGTTGAAGCTACGGACAGACAGATCGAGTTCTTCGATCGTCAGTTTCAGTGCGGGCGGGTCTACATCCTGGTTCTTCTCACGGATAATAGACTGAGAGGCAACGGTTTCAGACAGATCGGTGAACAGGCTCAGATGCTCGCTCAGGATCTTGGCCGCAATGGAAACAGCATCCTTTGCGGAAGTAGTGCCATCCGTCCAAACCTCTAATGTCAGCTTATCAAAGTCAGTCATGTTGCCAACACGGGTGTTCTCAACAGTGTAGTTGACCTTGTAAACCGGGGAATAGAGGGAGTCAACAGGGATCACACCGATGGGCATATCGGGCTTCTTGTTCCGATCAGCGGGAACATAGCCACGGCCACGGCTCATGGTGATCTCCATATTGATGGAAGCCTCCGGACCAAGAGAGCAGATGTGAAGATCCTTGTTCAGGATCTCGACCTCGTCGTCGGTCTTGATATCACCGGCAGTGATCTCACATTCACCGGAAGCATCAATATAAACGGTCTTAACCGTGTCACAGTGCATCTTGGAGATGATTCTCTTGACATTCAGAACGATCTCGGTGACATCTTCCTTGACGCCGGGGATCGTGGAGAACTCGTGCTGCACACCTGCGATCTTGATGGAGGTCGCAGCAGTGCCGGGCAGGGAGGACAGGAGAATCCGTCTCAAAGAGTTACCTAAGGTCGTGCCGTAGCCTCTTTCCAGAGGCTCAACACTGAATATTCCATGAGAGGAATCATCGGGAGAGTCGATACACTCAATACGCGGCGGCTTAATAATTTCTACCATACAATAATACCCTCCTTATTAAATTCAAGCAAAACAGCAGTCTTGCCTTGTAAACCAGCTTACCAATAAACGAGGGTGAAGCCTTACTTGGAGTACAACTCGACGATGAGGTGTTCTGCAATCTCGAAGTCGATGTCTTCCTTAGTGGGCAGGGCCAGAACCTTGCCGGTCAGGGTGTTCTTGTCGCGATCAAGCCACTTGGGAGCAGCGACAAATGCATCGTCTTCCTTCAGCTTCTTGAAACGGTTGTTGGAGCAGCTCTTCTCGCAAACAGCGATAACGTCGCCCAGCTTAACCATGTAAGAGGGGATGTTGACGCGCTTGCCGTTGACGGTGTAGTGACCGTGGTTGACGAGCTGACGAGCTTCACGACGGGTAGCAGCAAAGCCGAGGCGGTAAACAACATTATCCAGGCGGCGCTCAATGAGGCTCAACAGGACTTCGCCGGTGTTGCCTTCTGCACGAGCGGCCTTCTCGTAATACTTGTGGAACTGCTTTTCCAGAATGCCGTAAACAAACTTTACCTTCTGCTTCTCAGTGAGCTGCATTGCATACTCGGACTTCTTTGCTCTTCTCTGACCGCCGGGGTTCTTGTTAGAGGTCTTGGAATAACCCATAGCAGCAGGAGAAACGCCGAGGGTGCGGCAACGCTTGAGAATGGGCTGAGTATTCTTTGCCATTGATCAATTTCCTCCTTCGTAAATTAGACGCGGCGTCTCTTGGGAGGACGGCAGCCATTGTGAGGAATGGGGGTGACGTCCTTGATGGAGACGACTTCCAGACCAGCAGACTGAAGTGCACGGATGGCAGCTTCACGACCCTGGCCGGGTCCCTTGACGTAGACTTCTACAGTCTTCAGATTGCAGTTGTCAATGGCTGCCTTAGCAGCAGTCTCTGCACACATCTGTGCAGCATAGGGAGTGGACTTACGGGAGCCGCGGAAGCCGAGGCCGCCGGAGGAAGCCCAAGACAGAGCATTGCCCTGCAGATCGGTTACAGTGACCATGGTGTTATTGAAGGAAGAGCGGATATGAACAGCGCCCTTTTCAATATTCTTGCGCTCGCGACGGCGCTTGATTACCTTCTTAGCATTAGCCTTTGCCATTTACATATCCCTCCTTACTTCTTCTTATTAGCGATGGTCTTCTTCGGGCCCTTACGGGTACGAGCATTGGTCTTGGTGCGCTGACCACGGACGGGCAGACCTCTACGATGGCGCAGGCCACGGTAGCAGCCGATCTCGATCAGGCGCTTGATATTGAGGGCGACTTCACGGCGGAGGTCACCTTCGATGGTGTAGTTCTTGTCGATAACATCACGGAGGGCAGCTTCTTCGTCCTCGGTGAGGTTCTTAACGCGGGTGTCGGGGTTTACGCCGGCCATTCTGACGATGTCAGTGGCGGTCTTTCTGCCGATGCCGAAGATATAGGTGAGAGCGATCTCAATTCTCTTCTCGCGGGGCAGGTCAATACCAGCAATACGTGCCATATTCTTTCAGCACCTCCTATTAGCCTTGTCTCTGCTTATGCTTGGGATTTTCGCAAATTACCATTACGCGACCCTTGCGCTTGATGATCTTGCACTTCTCGCACATGGGCTTCACGGACGGTCTAACTTTCATACTGTTTAACCTCCATATGAGAAAAAATCTCGTATTACTTACTTCTCCACGTAATCCGACCCTGAGTCAGATCATAGGTGGAAATCTGAACAGTTACCTTGTCACCGGGCAAGATCTTAATATAGTTCATTCTGAGCTTGCCGGAAATATGGGCCAGAACGCTGTGTCCGCCGCCGATATCGACCTTGAACATGGCGTTGGGCAGTGCATCGGTTACGATGCCCTCAATTTCGATTACGTCGTCTTTTGCCAAGTTTATGAACCCTCCTTGGTTGAAACGTTGATTTGCCGGCTGATGACAGCCAGTTCCCTTCGTAATTCGCTGTTGAGTACATGCTCGCCGGAACGGATTTTCTCAGCGAGCTTCGAATCTGACCGAAGGACTTTTCGGACATGAATAAGCTTTTTGCGCTTGGGTTTTTCTACCCTTCTCTGCTTGCCATCGACCAAGGTGGCGTACACACCGTCTGTGTCAATCACATAGAACAGCTTTCCTTGGTCGTGACCCGCAAGAGAGATCACAATGTCTGATTTGGAAATTTCCATTTTTAAAGCCCCTCGGTGACGGTGAGAATTTCCGGCTCGCCGTCTGTAATGAGCACAGTATTTTCGTAGTGGGCCGATAGTGATCCGTCGGCGGTGACGGTAGTCCAACCATCGGACAGGACTCTTACGCCATGGGAACCGGCGTTAACCATAGGTTCTATAGCTAAGGTCATGCCCTTGATCAGTCTCGGTCCTCTGCCTGGTCTGCCATAGTTGGGTACCTCAGGGGATTCGTGAAGGTTTGCACCTACACCGTGACCGATGAAATCTCTGACAACGGAAAATCCGTTGGATTCCACATAGGCCTGAACCGCACTGCCGATATCCGAAACTCTGCAGCCCTGACGGGCGAATTTTATGCCCTCGAAAAAGCTCTGCTTCGTGACATCAATGAGCTTTTTTGCCTCAGGAGAGATCTCTCCGCAGGCGAAGGTTGCGGCACAATCTCCATGGAAGCCTCCCCAATAAGCGCCAACGTCAATAGAGACGATGTCGCCCTCCTGCAGTACCCTGTTGTCCGGTATGCCGTGGATCACTGTTTGATTCACAGAAATACAGGCACTGGCAGGATAGCCGGAGTAATTGAGGAAGGAGGGGGTTGCGCCTTGTGACACAATAAAATCGTGGACTGCTTTGTCAATCTCTTTGGTTGTTACGCCGGGTCTTACCATATCCCCTGCCAAGGCACGGGCTGCCGCGGTAATCTTACAGGCACGGCGCATCATAGAGATCTCACGTTCATTTTTGATTGGGATCATATTTCTTCTCCCAATGCCGCCATAACATCACGATTCACATCTTCGATGGGCTGATTTCCCTCGACAAGTCTCAGCTTACCGAGCTTCTCATAAAAGCCCTTGAGTGCCTCGGTCCTCTCATGATACACAGTAAGACGTTCCACAACCGTCTCCGGCTTGTCGTCATTTCTGGTCACGAGGGTGCCTCCGCACGCATTACAGATGCCCTCGATTTTGGGCGGATTTGATACAATGTGATAAGGGGCGCCGCATACAGGACATACGCGTCTGCCGGACATCCGACGGGCGATCACCTCATCAGCAACTTCAATAGAAATTACACGGTCGATTTGCACGCCCTGATCTAACAGAGCCTGCGCCTGGGGAATGGTGCGGGGAACACCGTCAAGGATGTAGCCCTTTTGGCAATCCTCCCGGCTCAGCCGATCCCGAACGATGCCGATGACGACATCGTCGGGTACCAGCATACCGTTATCTATGAAACTTTTAGCTATCACTCCGACTTCTGTACGGTTCTTGATCGCCTCTCTAAGGATATTACCGGTGGAAATGGTGGGAATGTTAAGCTTGCGAGCAACGAGCTCTGCCTGCGTTCCCTTTCCTGCACCGGGTGCACCTAAAAGAATCAGTCTCATATAGGCCTCCTATAATTAATCAAGGAAACCGGAATAGTTACGCATCATCATCTGAGCCTCGATTGCGGAAACGGTCTCGAGAGCTACGCTGACAACGATGATAATAGAAGTACCACCGAAGGAGAACTGGGTATCACCAACGATCGCACCCAGCAGAACCGGCAGCACAGCAATGACACCGAGGAAGATCGCACCGAAGAGGGTGATCTTGCCGATGACCTTGCGGATGAAGTCGGAAGTGGGACGGCCGGGACGGAAGCCGGGGATGAAACCGCCGTTCTTCTTGAGGTTGTTGGCAACCTCAACAGGGTTGTACTGAATGGTAGCATAGAAGTAGCTGAAGCCAACGATCAGAACCAGGTATACGATGGTATAGATGGCGCTGGTGCTGCTGAATACGTTCTTGTACCACCAACCGCCGTTGCTATCATTGACACCGCAGAAAGCAGCGATGGTAGCAGGCAGAGAAGCGATGGACTGGGCGAAGATGATGGGCATAACGCCGGACATATTCACCTTGATGGGCAGATGGCTACTCTGACCGCCGTAGACCTTGCGGCCCACAACGCGCTTTGCATACTGCACAGGGATTCTACGCTCAGCCTGAGTCACGAAGATGATGAAGACAATAACTGCCAGGGTAGAAACCAGAAGCAGGATTGCCCAGTACCAAGTGGAGCTGACAGTAGATTCGGTGGGGAAGCACATATTCCACAGAGGCAGGATGATGGTGCCGGGGATACGTGCAATGATGTTGGCAAACAGGATCATGGAGATGCCGTTGCCGATGCCGTAAGCAGTGATCTGCTCACCCAGCCACATGACCAGGGATGCGCCTGCAGTGAAGGACAGGACGATAACAGCAGCCTGGAAGAAGCCGGTGTCGCTGAGCAGGTTCATGCCCTGAGCGCTGTACTCCTTGTTGTAGGTGGTCAGCATGATGTAGTAGGCAACGCCCATCAGCAGACCCAGACCAACGGTGGAGTAACGGGTGATCTTCTCGATCGTCTTCTTGCCTTCCTCGCCGCCTTCCTTGCTCAGTCTTTCCAGAGCAGGAATGGCGATGGTCAGCAGCTGAACGATAATGGATGCATTGATATACGGCTGGATACCCAGGGCAAAGATGGTTGCCATGGAGAATGCGTTGCCGGACATCATGTTGAACAGACCGAAGATGGTGCCGCTGAGCTCATTCTTGAACATAGCGGACATGTTGTTGACGTTAACAAAGGGAACGGGAACAACGTTACCAAGACGGTAAATCAGGATGATAAGCAGGGTGAAGAGGATCTTCTTTCGGAGCTCGGTGATCTTCCAAGCATTACGAAGGGTAGTAAACACTTACACCACCTCAGCCTTTCCGCCAGCCTCCTCGATCTTTGCCTTTGCAGAACCGGAGAAAGCAGCCGCCTTAACAGTCAGTTTCTTAGTCAGTTCGCCGTTGGACAGAACCTTCAGACCGTACTTGCAGTCACGGATAATGCCCTTTTCTTCCAGCAGAGCAGCAGTGACAACAGTGCCGTTCTCGAACACGTTGAGCTCGGAGACATTAACTGCAGTCAGAGGCTTTGCGAAGATGTTGTTGAAGCCGCGCTTCGGGATGCGGCGAGCCAGAGGCATCTGGCCACCTTCGAAGCCGACGCGGACCTTGCCGCCGGAGCGAGCTTTCTGGCCCTTGTGACCGCGACCTGCGGTCTTACCGTTGCCGGTGCCGGTGCCACGACCCTTACGCTTTGCAACGTGGGTGGAGCCGGTCATGGGAGCAAGTTCATGTAATTCCATTCTTGTCTCCTCCTTACTTAACTTCGGTGACCTGGAGCAGATAGCCGATCTTGGCGATCTTGCCGCGAGTCTGAGCATTGTCAGGCTGGATGGTCTCCTGGCCGATCTTACGCAGGCCCAGGGACTCAGCGGTGGCAATGTGCTTCTGGATACGACCGGAGATACTCTTAACGAGCTTGATCTTTAACTGTGCCATGTTCGTATCCTCCTTATTAACCAATGATTTCTTCCACGCTCTTGCCGCGGATGCGAGCAACCTGCTCGGGACCACGGAGGCTCAGCAGACCCTGCATCGTTGCCTTAACAACGTTCTGGGGGTTGTTGGAGCGCAGGCACTTGGTACGAATGTTGGTGATGCCGACTGCTTCCATGACAGCACGAACTGCGCCGCCGGCGATAACGCCGGTACCGACAGAGGCGGGCTTCATGAGAACAGTACCTGCACCGTAGATGCCGGTAACCTCATGGGGGATGGTGGTGCCGGAAAGAGTAACCTTATGCAGGTTCTTCTTTGCATTGGCGATACCCTTGAGGATAGCTTCGGAAACTTCCGCTGCCTTGCCGAGGCCGTAGCCAACGGTGCCGTTGCCGTCGCCGACAACAACCAGAGCGGAGAACTTCATGACGCGGCCGCCCTTAACCGTCTTAGATACACGGTTCAGGTATACGACGCGTTCGATCATTTCGGGACCATTGTTTTCCTTTTCAGGAGCTCTGTTATAAGCCATTTCCAGTTCCTCCTCTTAGAATTTCAGGCCGGCTTCACGGGCGCCGTCAGCCAGAGCTGCGACACGACCATGATAAACATAGCCGCCACGGTCGAATACGACAGTGTCAATGCCCTTAGCCAGTGCACGCTCAGCGACGAGCTGGCCAACCTTCTTGGCTGCCTCGGCATTACCCTTAGCACCCTCAAAGCTCTTTTCAACGGTAGAAGCGGAAACCAGAGTGACTCCGTTAACATCATCGATGATCTGAGCATAGATATTAGCGTTGCTTCTGAACACATTCAGGCGGGGTCTGTTCGGAGTGCCGGAAATCTTACCACGAACACGAACATGGCGATGCAGACGCATAGCCTTCTTATCGGTCTTTCTAATCATTTACGCACACCTCCGATTACTTCTTACCGCCGGTCTTGCCTTCCTTGCGGCGAATGACCTCGGTAGTATACTTAATGCCCTTGCCCTTGTAGGGTTCGGGGGGTCTCTTGGAACGGACGTTGGCAGCGAACTGGCCGACCTTCTGCTTGTCGATGCCGCTGACAATGACCTTGTTGGGAGACGGAACTTCAACAACGATTCCCTCGACCTCTTCCATAACAACAGGATGAGAATAGCCAAGGTTCATGACGAGCTTCTTGCCGTCCATCTGTGCACGGTAGCCGACACCGTTAACTTCCAGCTCCTTGGAGAAGCCCTTGTCAACGCCAACAACCATGTTGTTGAGCAGGGTGCGGGTCAGGCCGTGGAGGCTCTTAAACTCGTGGGAATCATTCGGACGGGAGACGTGAATCACGGCGCCTTCCTGCTCGATGATCATGTTCTGATGGAATGTGCTGGTCAGTGTACCCTTGGGGCCCTTGACGGTAATAACATTGCCGTCTGCGATAGTAACTTCGACGCCTGCGGGAACAGTGATAGCCAATTTACCGATTCTGGACATACTGTTACCTCCTTACCAGACGAACGCAAGGACTTCGCCGCCAACATGAGCTGCACGAGCAGCCTTGTCGGTCATGACGCCCTTGGATGTGGAAATGATGGCAATACCCAGGCCACGGAGAACCTTGGGCAGCTCTGCAGCGCCGGCATAGACACGCAGGCCGGGCTTGGAGACACGGCGAAGACCGGTGATGACCTTCTCCTTGTTGCCGAGATACTTCAGGGTGATGTGGATCATGCCCTGCTTGCCGTCCTCTTCGACAGTGTAAGACTTGATGTAGCCTTCGTCGAGCAGGATCTTTGCGATGTCCTTCTTCAGATTGGAAGCGGGAACATCAACGGTGTCGTGCTTTGCAGAATTTGCATTACGAATACGAGTCAGCATATCTGCTACGGGATCGGTGATTTGCATGTTTTGTTGACCTCCTTTAGAAGTTACGGGCTATACCCGTTAAGACGCCAGAGTATCAGAGGAATGTGAGCCGCGCAATCGGCTCCATGTTCCTCTGACTTCTGATGCCTGTTTTACATTTGAATCACACAGGATTGTGTGTTAAATAGGGTGCGAACATCATGTTCGCAATGTGGCTTACCAGGAAGCCTTCTTAACGCCGGGGATCTCGCCCTTGTAGGCGCGCTCACGGAAGCAGATACGGCAGATGCCGAAATCACGCAGGTAAGCATGGGGTCTGCCGCAGATCTTGCAGCGGTTGTAGCGGCGGGTGGAGAACTTGTTTCCGGCCTGCTGCTTGAGAATCATAGCTTTTCTTGCCATTCTTAGTATCCTCCCAAATTAAGCGTGGAAAGGAGCGCCAACCAGGGTCAGCAGTTCCTTAGCTTCCTCGTCGGTGGTGGCAGTGGTGCAGATGCAGATGTCCATGCCACGGATCTTGTCGACCTTATCGTACTCGATTTCGGGGAAGATGAGCTGTTCCTTCAGGCCCATTGCATAGTTGCCACGGCCGTCGAAGGAGTTGGGGTTGATGCCGCGGAAGTCGCGGACACGGGGCAGAGCTACATTGAACAGACGGTCGATGAACTCCCACATCTTGTCGCCGCGGAGGGTGACCTTAACACCAACGGTTTCGCCTTCACGAACCTTGAAGTTAGCGACGGACTTACGAGCCTTGGTGGTGATGGGCTTCTGGCCGGTGATGGTAGCGATATCCTTGCAGATAGCTTCGATTTCCTTAGCGTTGTTCTTGCTTTCGCCGCAACCAACGTTTACGATAACCTTAGCGATCTGGGGGATCTGCATAACGCTCTTGTACTGGAACTTCTTCATCAGAGCAGGAGCGATTTCTTCATTGTACTTAACTTTCAGTCTTGCCATTGTCTCGTTCCTCCTCTTAGATTTCCTTGCCGCACTTCTTGCAGACGCGAAGCTTCTTGTCGCCGTCTACCTTAGCGCCGGTGCGGACGCCCATCTTGCAGTGGGAGCAGTACAGCTGTACCTTGTCCACACGGATGGGGATCTCGCGCTTTACGATGCCGGAAACGTCGTTCTGCTTACGAGCCTTGACGTGGCAGGTAGCGACATTGACGCCCTCGACAATAACCTTGTTATCAGCAGGCATAGCAGTGATGACCTTGCCGATCTTGCCCTTGGACTTGCCGGACAGGACAATAACAGTATCGTTCTTCTTAATATTCATTCTGACGTCCCCCTATTAAATGACTTCCGGAGCGAGGGAGAGGATCTTCATGTATTCCTTATCACGAAGCTCTCTTGCAACCGGTCCAAAGATACGGGTGCCGCGGGGATTTCTGTCGTCCTTAATGAGGACAGCGGCATTCTCGTCGAAACGAACATAGGTGCCGTCTGCACGACGAACGCCCTTTGCGGTACGGACGATGACAGCGCGAACAACTTCGCCCTTCTTCACGGTGCCGCCGGGAGCTGCCTTGCGAACGGAGGCAACGATAACGTCGCCAATGTTGCCGAATTTACGCTTGGAGCCGCCCAGTACACGGATGCACTTGATCTCCTTAGCGCCGGTGTTGTCGGCAACCTTCAGGAATGTTTCTTGCTGAATCATGTGTTCCCGACCTCCTTACTCAGCCTTCTTGATGATCTTGGTCATACGCCATCTCTTGTCCTTGGACAGGGGGCGAGTTTCCATGACCTCAACAGTATCGCCGATGCCGCACTCGTTGTTCTCGTCGTGGGCCTTCAGCTTATAGGTTCTCTTAACAATCTTCTTATACAGCTTGTGCTGCACGCTGTCCTCGACAGCAACCACGATGGTCTTGTCCATCTTATCGGAGATGACCCGACCAACTCTGGTTTTACGGAAAGCTCTGGTATTTTCACTCATGTTTCCTTACCTCCTCAGTTTGCGGTCTTCTCACGGATGATGGTCTTGATCCGGGCAATATCCTTCTTCACAGCAGCGATCTTGACGGGGTTATCAAGCTGGTTGGTAGCATGCTGCATGCGCAGGAAAAACAGGTCCTTCTTCAGTTCGGAAACCTTTGCTTCCAGTGCGGCCACTTCCATGGCTCTCAGTTCTTTAACCTTCATCATTATTCACCACCATTCTCGGATACTGCTTCTTCCCGGGCGATGATCTTGGTCTTAATGGGCAGCTTGTGCTGTGCGAGACGCAGAGCCTCACGTGCATCCTCTTCGGATACGCCGCCGATTTCGAACATGACCTTCTGTGCCTTTACGACTGCTACCCAGTACTCGGGAGCGCCCTTACCGGAGCCCATACGGACGCCGAGAGCCTTCTTAGAAACAGGCTTGTCGGGGAAGATCTTGATCCAGACCTGACCGCTACGCTTGGTGTAACGAGTCATAGCAATACGAGCTGCTTCGATCTGGTTACCGGTGATCCAGCCGGGTTCTACAGCCTGGATACCGAACTGGCCATAGGCCACCTTATTTCCGCGGGAAGCTGCGCCCTTCATGCGGCCGCGCTGTACTCGACGGAACTTCGTTCTCTTGGGCATTAACATTAGCGGTTGCCTCCTTCCCTGCGATCGTCACGACGACGCTCACCGTTGAAAGGTCTGCGGCCACCTTCGCGACGCTCACCGCCACGACGGTCGTCACGACGACGGTCGTTGTTACGGCGATCACGGCGAGGAGCCTCAGGAGCTGCCTGGCGGAGAGTGGAGTTCAGAACCTCACCCTTGTAGATCCATACCTTGCAGCCGATCTTGCCATAAGTGGTATTGGCTTCTGCGAAGCCGTACTCGATGTCAGCACGGAGAGTCTGCAGGGGGATGGTACCCTCGTGGTAGGACTCACCGCGAGCGATCTCAGCACCGCCGAGACGGCCGGAGCATGCGCACTTGATGCCCTTGGCACCCAGGCGGGTTGCACGCTGCATAGCCTGCTTCATTGCACGACGGAAGGAGATACGCTTCTCAAGCTGAGCAGCGATGTTCTCAGCAACCAGCTGAGCGTTGAGGTCCGGGCTACGGACTTCGATGATATTCAGAGAAACAGCCTTACCCAGCTTCTTCTCCAGCTCCAGACGGAGCTTTTCGATCTCCTGGCCACCCTTGCCGATGACAACACCGGGACGGGAGCAGTGGAGATTGATCTTTACGCGAGCATTGGTACGCTCGATCTCGATCTTTGCGATGCCGGCAGCATACAGGCGGGTCTTCAGATCCTTACGGATGTTGTAGTCCTCAACGATCAGGTCGCCGACCTTGTCGTTGCGAGCATACCAACGAGAATCCCAGTCCTTGATCACGCCGACGCGCAGACCATGAGGATTAACTTTCTGTCCCATTTGGTAACCTCCTTATGCCTTCTCGCTCACGCCGATGGTGAGGTGGGTGGTTCTCTTCAGAATGCGGTTGTATCTGCCCTTTGCACGGGGTCTGCCGCGCTTCAGGACGGGGCCGGGATTGGCGATGGCGGTGGAAACGTAGAGCTTCTCAACATCCATCTCGTGATTGTTCTCGGCATTGGCAATCGCACTCTTGAGGAGCTTGAGCATGGGCTCGGAAGCTGCCTTGGGGGTGCTCATGATATAAGCGCATGCGGTCTTAACGTCCTTGCCACGGATGAGGTCGCAGAGGATGGAGACCTTGCGCGGAGAAATACGCAGGTATTTCAGATGTGCTTTTGCTTCCATGTTACTTCCCCCTTACTTAGAATTGGAGGTCTTGGAGCCGGAGTGACCGCGGAACGTTCTGGTGGGAACGAACTCACCCAGCTTATGACCAACCATGTCCTCAGTCACATAGACGGGAACGTGCTTACGGCCGTCATGGACTGCGATAGTGTGACCTACGAAGGAGGGGAAAATGGTGGAAGATCTGGACCAGGTCTTCAGCACTTTCTTGTCGCCGTTCTTGTTGAGCTCTTCGATGCGCTTGTAGAGCTCGGGAGCAACAAACGGGCCTTTCTTAATGCTTCTGCTCATTCTTCATTTCCTCCTTACTTGCTGTTGCGACGCTTGATAATGAACTTATCGGTCGGGTTCTTGGTCTTACGGGTCTTGTAACCCAGAGCAGGCTTGCCCCAAGGAGTGACAGGACCGGTACGGCCGATAGGAGCACGACCTTCGCCACCGCCGTGGGGGTGGTCGCAGGGGTTCATAACGGAGCCGCGGACGGTGGGACGGATACCCATGTGACGGGTACGGCCGGCCTTACCGATGTGGATGTTGCCATGATCGATGTTGCCTACCTGGCCGATGCAAGCCTTGCAGTTCATGCGGACATAGCGCATTTCGCCGGAGGGCAGACGGACCTGAGCAAGCTCCTCTTCCTTAGCCAGCAGCTGAGCTGCTACGCCTGCGGAGCGGACAAGCTGAGCGCCGTAGCCGGGCTGCAGCTCGATGTTGTGGATCACGGTACCAACGGGGATGTTGGCAATGGGGAGGCAGTTGCCGGGCTTGATGTCGGCTTCTGCGGAAGACAGGACGGTGTCGCCGGCCTTCAGACCAACGGGAGCCAGGATGTAGCGGAGCTCGCCGTCTTCGTACTTCACCAGAGCGATGAAGGCGCTGCGGTTGGGATCGTACTCCAGGCGCTCAACGATTGCGGGCATATCCAGCTTGTTGCGCTTGAAGTCGATGATACGGTACTTACGCTTGTTACCGCCGCCGCGATGACGGACGGTGATCTTGCCGTAGCTGTTGCGACCGGAATGCTTCTTCAGGGTCTCAACCAGGCTACGCTCGGGCTTTGCCTTCTTATCAACACCCTCGAACGCGGACACAGTCATGCCGCGGCGAGCGGGGGTATAAGGCTTATAAGTCTTAATCGCCATATTGCGTTACACTCCTTTTTGAGATAATGGATTAGACCATACCCTCGAAGAACTCGATGGTCTTGGAATCGGCAGTCAGCTTAACGACAGCCTTCTTGAAGGAAGCAGTGCGGCCTGCAGGATATCTGCCCTGGCGCTTCTGCTTGCCATCCATGTTGATGGTGGTGACCTTTTCGACCTGAACGCCGAAGATTTCGGAAACAGCCTTCTTGATTTCGGTCTTGTTAGCGTCCTTAGCGACGATGAAGACGTACTTCTTCATTTCGACAGCTTCCATGGACTGTTCGGTGATGACCGGACGGATGACGATATCGTATGCGGACTTCATGCGAACACCTCCTGAATCTTAGCGAGTGCAGCCTTATCAAGGACGAGCTTCTTAGCGTTGAGGATGTCGTACACATTGATCAGGTTTGCGAAAGTGGTCTGAACGCCGGGGATGTTGCGGGC
>JAFOZC010000231.1 GCA_017391305.1 Oscillospiraceae bacterium
GCAAGCCTTGGGAGCTTGCAATTTCTCTGGATTCTGCCCTGCATTTGGGTACTGTCCCCTGCGCCCCCTTTGCCATCACAGGCTCTGCGGACTTGGCAGAGAGAGCCGCTCCCTATTCTAAAAATCACACCGCCATCCTTCTGGAACATCACGGCTCCGTTACCTGGGGCAAGGATGTGGAACAGGCGCTCTTCCGCACCGAGGTGTTGGAGCAGACCTTTAAGATCTATGCCAATATGCGCATCTTCGGAGAAGTTCGCCTCCTTTCCCCGCGACAGCTGGACGAGATCGAAGGAGTCAAGGCAAAATACGACATTCACTGCCCCCGCGCAAAGGGCAGAGACCGTTGAGTTGGGAGCTGTCTATGGCTATTACTACCGTTTTATTCGATCTGGACGGTACCCTGCTCCCCATGGATCAGGAGGAGTTTACCAGAGCCTACTTTTCCCTTCTTGCCAAGAAGTTAGCCCCTCGGGGCTATGATCCCAAGGCGCTTTATCCCGCCCTCCTTGCCGGGATCGAGGCTATGGTTGTCAACAACGGCAGCCGTCGGAACGAGGAGGCCTTCTGGTCTGCCTTTTCCGCCAAATTGGGAGAAAGGGTGAGACAGGAGCTCCCCCTTTTGGAGGAATTTTACCGCAAGGAGTTCCAACAGGTACAGCAGGTCTGTGGCTACAGCCCCCATTCACGGAGGCTCATTGACCTGCTGAAGCAAAGGGGAATCCGCTGTATCCTTGCCACCAACCCACTGTTCCCTGCCGTTGCTACGGAAAGTCGCATCCGTTGGGCAGGTCTGAGCCCGGAGGATTTTTCTCTCTACACCACCTATGAAAATTCCTGCTTCTGCAAGCCGAATTTGCAGTATTACAGGCAGATCCTTGCCCAATTCGGCCTCTCCGGGGAGGAATGCATCATGGTAGGCAATGACGTTGCAGAGGATATGATCGCAGAAGCTCTGGGTATGGAGGTTTTCCTCCTCACAGACTGTCTGATCAACAAGCCCGGCACCGAGCTGAGCCGATTCCCCCACGGAGGCTTTCCGGAATTGGAACAGTTCCTTTTAGAGAGAACTCCCCCGTATAATCCCTGATAAAATCATCCCATACTACACTATATCTATTGATGGAGGTTATTTTATGGAGATCATGCATATTACACAGGATAATTTTGATGCCGTAGTGCTGAAAAGCCCCGTCCCCGTCCTTCTGGACTTCTGGGCTCCCTGGTGCGGCCCTTGCCGTGCCGCCATGCCCTTGATCGAAGAGATCGCCAAGGAGCGACAGGACGTTCTGGTCGCTAAGATCAACGTAGACGAAGAGCCCAAGCTCTCCGAGCAATTCGGCATTATGAGCATTCCCACCGTGGTCATCGTGAAGAACGGACAGGAAAGCGGCCGCTCTGTAGGCATCCGCTCCAAGGCCAAGCTCCTGGAGCTGTTGGGGTGAGCGCTATGAGCAAGGTCTATGATGTACTCATTCTGGGTGGCGGCCCTGCGGGCTATACTGCCGCCATGTATGCCGCCAGAGCCGGTCTGTCTACCGCTGTGATCGAACGGCTGAATGTCGGCGGTCAAATGGCCCTCACCGACCAAATCGACAATTACCCCGGCATGCCGGAGGGCATTGACGGCTTCACTCTGGGACAGGCCATGAAGGAAGGAGCCGATCGGGCAGGTGCGGAAAGCATTTTTGCGGAAATCACCGCCGTAGAGCTCCAAGGAGAGATCAAAACCGTCCACACCGACGAGGGAAGCTTCACCGCCGGAGCCCTGATCCTTGCCACAGGCACTCACCACAGCCACCTGGGCATTGAGGACGAAGAGCTCCTTACCGGCAGAGGGGTACACTACTGTGCCACCTGCGATGCCATGTTCTATCGGAACAAGACCGTCGTGGTGGTCGGCGGAGGAAACAGCGCCGTTGCCGCGGCCAGAGTGCTGTCCCGTCTGAGTAAAAAGGTCATTCTGGTTCACCGCAGAGACAGCCTCCGAGCAGGAAAGGCCGAGCAGGCCTCTGTGCCGGAAACCGTGGAGCTGCGTATGAACAGCCGTGTGACCAAGCTGATCCATGAGGGAAAGCTCCAAGCCGTAATGATCGCAGATGTGAACAGCGGCGCAGAGGAGCGCATTGACTGTGACGGTCTCTTCGTCAGTATCGGTCAGAGTCCCAATACCCAACTCTTTGCAGGTCAGCTCCATTTGGACGAGAAGGGCTACCTTCCCGTGGGAGAAGACACCCACACCGAGATCCCCGGTGTCTTCGCCGCAGGAGACCTCCGCAGTAAGCCCCTGCGTCAAGTCATCACCGCCGCCGCCGACGGTGCCACCGCCGCCCACGAAGCCGAGCTCTACCTGAGCCAAAGCAAATAGGCCACGGCAAAAGGCTTCCCCCCATAGCAAAGCGAAAGGTGATGCTGTCTCAAAATGATCACCATTTGAGACAGCATCACCCTTTTTGTTTTCATTCAAAATTTCCGATTTGTCGAGCTGTTTATCGTATAACACCGTAGGGGCGACCTGTGGTCGCCCGGTCATTGTCGTTTAACGACAATGACGAAATTACGGGATTATCACGAGTTTTCCGACAAAATCGAAACATTTTGCGGGCGACCACAGGTCGCCCCTACGAACAAATTCGGAAATCGAACTGCTCCATAAATCGGAAGTTATCGAGCAGACCGAAGGC
>JAFOZC010000232.1 GCA_017391305.1 Oscillospiraceae bacterium
AAATTCCGATTTATGGGGCTGTTTATCGTATAACACCGTAGGGGCGACCTGTGGTCGCCCGGTCATTGTCGTTAAACGACAATGACGAAATTACAGGATTATCACGAGTTTTCCGACAAAATCGAAACATTAAACGACAATGACGAAATTACGGGATGATCACGAGTATTCCGACAAAATCGAAACATTTTGCGGGCGACCACAGGTCGCCCCTACGAACAAATTCGGAAATCGAACTGCTCCACAAATCGGAATTTGACGATAAAAAGCAGGGCTCTGCGCCGTAATTGCTTGCGGTGCAGAGCCCTATTATATCATTTGATTACTTCTTTCTTGCCTTGCGGACGGCCATGATGCGGTTCATTTCGTTGTAGACGATCATGTAGCCCTCGTCTACGCCCATGCCGGGTTTGGCCAGGATCTGGACGGGTTGGGTGGCCATGGCGCAGTGGACACAGACCTGTGCGGAGCGGTCGGTCTCGTTGCAGGTGCCGCCCTGGTAGGCGCCGATGCCCTTTTCCTTGCAGTAGAGAACTGCCTCGATGGTGTTGTTGATGCCGCCTAAGTCGGGGGTCTTGATCTGAACCATGTGACCTGCCTTGTTGTCGGCGAAGAGCTTGATATCCTCCAGAGTGTTGCACCACTCGTCGGCAACCAGCTCCACATCACAGCCACGGTCATCCAGCTCCTTGGTCAGGCCTGCCAGAGCGATCATCTGGGTCTCACGGTCGCAGTCGCAATCCATAGGGCCTTCGATACGGAGCTTGAAGGGCTTTGCGATCTTGCCCAGCTCTTCGATATAGTCAGCCATTTCCTTATAATTGTTGTTGCCGAAAGCGGCGCCGATGGTGCCGTAGACGTCCATGTGCATGACGGGAGCATAGCTCTCATCGGTGCGGAACTTCAGGATACGGTCACGGAGCCAGCCGATGTACTCAGCCAGCTTCTCGCCCTTGCGACCCAGCTTGCTGTCGATGTTGTTGATCAGAGCGTGGGGCAGAACCTGTGCGCCCTTGATGATCATCTTGTCGGCATTGTCATAGCGGTCATCGCCGGACTGGGTGAAGATGGGAATGGGAGTCTCGGAAACCTCACAGCCGTACTCTTCTGCCACCACTTCGCACATGAGCTTGCCCTGTGCCTTGGCAACGGCATCCAGAAGAGCCTGAGAAACACCGTAGCGGATGGCGGTATGCAGGCGCTTGCCCTCTACCGCAATGGCTTCCATCATGGCGCAGAGGCCACGGAAGTCCTTTGCTTCCTTGCCCACCAGCTCGGGCTTAATGTACTTGTCGATGACGGGAATGAAGTCCTCTGCCAGGAACAGGGGATCTCTGCCGCCTGCGCCGGAGTACTGGACAGCGGCGCAATCGCCGTAAGCGATCTGGCCGTCTTCCAGCACCAGCATGACGGAGATGGACTCACCGGCCTGACGAACGGCACGGAAGCCATCGGTAACGGGAGCACCCACATAGAAGGTGCCGTCATGACCTGCGCCGCCCTTAATGGCACGCTGATCGTCGAAATAGAAACCGGTTCTGCCACCGGAGCAAATGACATCAATAATCTTCATAGTAAGTATCTCCTATCTATTAATATCTGGGTCTGCCAACCAGACGACCCTTGCCGATGGCGTAAACATCGTCTACCACCATCTGGAAGGAAGCCTTGCGGTTCTCGGCCTTGGCTCTTTCCTCGATCTTGCTGTTGTGGAAGTCCTTCAGCTCCTTGGTGAAGGGCAGGTTGCCCACACTGAGGATACGAACTGCACCGTCATTGTCACGGCAGGGCAGCATCAGGCCCTTGTTGTAACGGCAGGGAGCGAAGGGAACGTCCAGAACACCTGCTTCCACGGCGCGGCAAACACCTACAGCGATGTCGCCCATGCCCAGCTCGAAGCACTTGTCCACGATGCAACGGGTCTCCTGACGGATGATCTCCTTCTCGGTCTCCAGAGCTTCCCCGGTGAAGAACTGGTCGGACATCATGTTGACCACCTGCTTGGTGCAACGCAGACCCTGTGCATTGGCTTCCATAGTGGGGATGCCGATGGCCTCGTGGGGGGTCTTGACGATGACCTTGGTGGCATGGGACAGAGCGGCGATAAGGCTACCGGAGGAAATGACACCGAAGGCCTTTGCCTCGTCGGCGGGGAAGCCGCCCATCCACTGGTGGAGAACGGTGGTAACCTGAACATCACTGTAGCCGTACTTCTGCAGATACTCGTCGGTGAGCTCCTCCAGAGTGCGGATGGCGGCGATGTCCTGTACCAGATTACCGCACTGGCCGTAGCCTACGGTAATATTCTTAACCCCCTGCTCTGCTGCCAGCAGTGCCTCGATGATGGCGGCGGCATGGGAAATGCAGGGAGGAACTAAAGTGCCGGTAAGAGGGCCGTAGGGCTCACGGTTAATGGAAACGCCCCGCTCCTCATAGAGGCCTGTGAGACGGTCCACATACTGCCAATCCCGAATGGTGCGTTCCATGGGGATATTCTTGCAGTAGGGCAGGTTGTAGGAAATGCCGCCACCCTCATAGCTGGTGAAGCCACCGGCATAGGTGATCTCCGTCAGGAGACGGGCATCGGGAGTGCCGTGGCGAACCTGCATGGGAACATTGACGCTCTCTACCACTCTGCGGCAGTTGGCGACACCGTGGTTGACAGCGGGGAAGCCGTTCATCAGGGCTCTGCCCAGACGGATGGACTCGGCAATGCCGTTCTCCGCTTCTTCGTAACGGTTCTGACGGGTGTAAGAGTCAATGGTGGAGGGCAGAAGGTCTGCCTCGCCATGCTCTTCCAGATACTTCATGAGCTTAATGTGCTCCTCGATCACGGGAACACCTGCACGGGGCTGTACCAGGGTGCGACGGTTCTTCTTGGCCTCCAGCAGCTTCTTGCTGAAATTACGGGATTCGGGCATAGCCTTGTGGTAGGCAACGGCCTCGTCGATATCCACATCCTTACCGGTGGGCCACTGGGTCAGGACCTCTTGACGGAGGGCCTCAAATTCGCCTTCGGGAATACGCTTATTCTGAATGTCCATGGAATTCTAACTCCTTTTTCATAATTCTCAGAGCTGTCTGAGGATAGTAGGATGAAAGCAGCCCCATTGCTGCGAGTATATATTTTCTGTCCACCCAAACATCTGCTTCCTTGGGTCGCAGGGAGGCAGGGTCTTTGGGGGAATAGAGGGCATAGGCGGCGATCTTCTCTGTCTCTTGGGTATGGATCAGGCTGCCGCCGGTGACTACGATCTGCTTGACCTTGGTCAGGTTCTTGCCACTTTGGACAAAGGTCAGACCCATGAGGGTATAGGTCTCCTCCATAGTGCCGGCATGGCGGCGAACTGCCTCCTCCGTTGCCATAGCAGCCAAGGCAAAGTCCAGAGCCTCCAGCTCTCCCTCCCCATTGGGAAGGGTCTCGGTGTTGGCTCGGAGCATTTCCACCAGCTCCGTCACCCGTTCCTTGGAAAGACCGGAAATTTGGCTCATTCTTTGGAGTCCGGCTGCCTCCACAATGCCCTTGACACTGTAGCGCATGCCGATGTCCCCTTCCACCGTACGCTTGGCGAAGGGCTCGGGAAGTCCCTTATACACCGTGTTCATGTGCTCCGGCATGCCGTCTGCCACGGAGTAAACGTCGGTGGTTGCTCCCCCAACGTCCACGGCGATCAGGTCACCGATGCCCCTTTCGCCCTCACAGCCCTGACTGAGAAGCTCCACTGCCTGTAGCACTGCCGCAGGGGTGGGCATCATAATGTCGGAAAGGAGGTCGGCGGCCTTGGAAAGTCCCTTGGCCTGTACGATGCGGTTTAAGAAAATTTCCCGAATCTTGCTCTGTGTCTCTTCGATTTTCAGGACGCCGAACTTAGGCATCACATTGGGGCAAACATGAACCTCATGTCCTGCCTCTGTGAGCAGTCTCTCACACTGTCTTGCTGCATTGCGGTTGCCGGCAATGACGATGGGGAATTTGGCATCCATCGTAGCAATGAGCCCTGCATTGTGGACAATACACTCCGTATTGCCCCCGTCGGTGCCACCGACCAAAAGGAGGATATCCGGCTGAAGAGAGCGGATCTCTTCCAGATCGTCCTCGGTGAGCTGGAAGGCATAGACTCCCACCACCTTAGCTCCTGCCCCCAGACTTGCCAGCTTGGCGGCCTCTCCCGTAAGCTCCGGAACAAGTCCGCTGGTGACCATCCGCAGGCCTCCCGCTGCAGAGGAGCAGGCATAGGTCTTGTCATAGCTGAGCTTCCCTGTCTTTTCCTCCAGCAAGCGGAGGGCGGCTTTTAGACCCTCGTTAATATCCGTCTGTACCGTGGTATAGGAGGAGGCTGTTCCTAAGATCTCTTCCCCATCCACATCTACAGCGGTGAGTTTTGTATAAGTACTGCCGAAATCAATTAGCAAAATGGGCTTCACTTGCCCTCACCGTCCATGTGTAAAAGCTCACGGAGGGCCTCAATGGTGGTCTCGGGAGAGGTTCCGGGAGGGAATGCACGGTCGAAGCCCATAGCCTTGAAACGGGGCTCGACCTCCTCAAACTTCTGCTTGCCGATGACGATGTTGCCGCCAACTACCAGGGGGATGCCCTTCAGACCTGCCTCATCGCACTTCTCACGCATGCCGCGGCAGTCCAGCTCACCCTGTCCGTAGAGGGAGGAAACCACGATGGCATCCGCATTGGATTCGATGGCGGCGGCGATGTACTCCTCCTGGGAGACCATAACGCCCAGATTGACACACTCAAACCCAGCCTCGGTAAAGGCATGGTAGAGGATCTTGTTGCCCACAGCGTGGACATCTGCGCCGATAACGCCCATGACCAGAACTTTTTTCCGATTGTCCATAATAACACCTCTAAGTTATTTCCGGAGCAGGGATCTCTTTCCCCCTACCCCTATTTTGATGGTTCTTTTTTGAAATAAAAGGACGAATTCATTTTATAAAGAACATAGGATTTTGTCAAGTGTTTTTTCCTAAATGCTCTCTAAGTATGCTTTTCTTCCGCTTTCGTAAAGGTTATTGCCCTCGCTGTCGATGATGACCACTACGGGGAAGTCCTCAACCTCCAGACGGCGGACGGCTTCCGCACCCAGATCCTCGTAGCAGACGATCTCTGCCTTCTTGATGCAGTTGGAAAGCAGAGCGCCACAGCCGCCGATGGCACCGAAGTACACAGCGCCGTGCTCCTGCATGGCCGCAACTACCTCAGGGCCTCGCTTGCCCTTGCCGATCATGCCGGTGAGACCCTCCTTGATCAGAATGGGGCTGTAGGCATCCATGCGGTAGGAGGTGGTAGGCCCTGCACTGCCGATGGCCTGTCCCTCCTTGGCAGGGGTAGGGCCGACGAAGTAAATGATGGCGTCCTTCACGTCGAAGGGAAGCTCCTTTCCCTCCGCTACCAGCTCACACAGCCGCTTGTGGGCGGCATCTCTGGCGGTATAGATGGTTCCGGTCAAAAGCACACTGTCTCCCGAACGGAGCTTTCGGGCTTCCTCTGTGCTGAGGGGAGCAGTTAATTGGATCGCCATTTACAGTACCTCCGTCTTATGTCTGGTCACGTGGCAGTTAATATTCACCGCCACAGGCAGACCGGCAATGTGGGTGGGGAAATATTCCACATTGACAGCCAGTGCCGTGGTCTTGCCGCCGAAGCCCTGAGGCCCGATGCCAAGGGCATTGATCCGGCGGAGCAGTTCCTCCTCTAACTCTGCGTAGAAGGGATCCGGATGTCTCTCATCCACAGAGCGCATGAGGGCCTTCTTTGCCAAATAAGCCGCCTTGTCAAAGGTGCCGCCGATGCCCACACCTACCACAATGGGAGGACAGGGGTTCGGGCCAGCTTCCTCCACCACCTTGCAGACGAAGTCCTTGACTCCCTCTATGCCGTCGGAGGGGCGGAGCATCTTGATTTGGCTCATATTCTCACTGCCGAAGCCCTTGGGGGCAACGGTGATCTCCAGCTTGTCTCCGGGAACAAGCTCGGTATAGATCATGGCGGGGGTATTGTCCCCGGTGTTCACACGGCGCAGAGGATCTGCAACCACGCTCTTGCGGAGGTAGCCCTCGGTGTAGCCCTGACGGACGCCCTCGTTGACAGCCTCTGTCAGATCGCCCTCAATATGTAGCTCCTGACCGATCTTCAGGAAGACACAGGCAACCCCGGTATCCTGACAAATGGGCTGATCCCGACGGTCTGCAATTTCAAAATTCTCAATGATCCGATCTAAGATCTCCTTGGCCTGATCCCAGGGCTCTTCCCCACGGCAGGCGCAGATCCGTTCCTTCACATCGCCCGGCAGATGGCAATTTGCCTCGATGCAAAGACGGCGGATCACTGCGGTCAATTCCTTTGCTTGAATCTCTCTCATAAAGGCTTACTCCTTTACATTATAAATAACGTCCTGCAAATCACCGTTACGGCCGATGACCTCTGCCACCACACGGTCTCCCTTGGTGCAGGGAGCGGGGGTGCCGGTGATCCGTTCTGTTTTTTCTTTCAATTCTCCGATCTCCACCAGAGGCAGACCTGCGGCACGGAGCTTCTCTTGCAGATCCTGCCGACGGGGATTCACCGCAATGCCTCCCTGGGTGACCAGAACATCAATGTCCTTGCCGGGAGTGGAAATGCAGGTGACCTTGTCTGTGACAATGGGAAGTCTTGCACGGAACATGGGCGCAATGATCATGGAAAGCTTCGCTCCCGCCGCAGTATCGCTGTGACCGCCGGAGCCGCCCATGATATAGCCGTTGGAATCCGTATGGACGTTCACATTGAAATCCGTGTCGATCTGGGTCGCCCCTAAGATCACCACATCCAAGCTGTCCACCACTGCGCTTCTCCCTGTGGGGGCGGCATATTGGAGGGCGGAAATTTCCCGATGACGGGGATTGTCCCGCAGAGACCTGACTGCATCTAAATCGAAGCACTGCACGTCCATCAGGGTCTCGAAGCAACCTGCATTGAGCATATCCACCATGTAAGCGGTAATACCGCCTAAGCCGAAGCTACCCTTGATATTCTTCTTTAACATAATCTCCTTCAGGAACTTTGCCGCCGCCAGAGAAGCTCCCCCTGCACCGGTCTGGAAGGAGAAACCGTCCTTCAGAAGTCCGGAGGCCTCAATGACTCTTGCGGCATGGCTTGCCATGACCAAACCGACGGGATCACGGGTGATACGGGTGGTGCCGGAGACAATGCCCTTGGGATCACCGATGGCATCCACAGCAACCACATAATCCACAAAATTCTCGGAAATGGAGAAATCCGCCAGAGGATAAGGCACTAAGTTATCCGTAATGACCACGACCTTCTTGGCAAACATGGCATCTGCAAAGGCATAGCCCAAGCTGCCGCAGGCAGACTTGCCGTACTTGCCGGAGCAGTTGCCCATAGGGTCTGCCGTGGGGGCGGCAATAAAGGCCACATCAATGGGGGTTCTGCCCAGACGGATGTCGTTGGGTCTTCCCCCGTGGGTGCGGAACTGCACGGGCTTTTCCATAATGCCCTGAGAAATAGCACGTCCCACACCGGCGGCAATATAGTCCGCAGACAGACCTGTGACCACACCCTTCTCGATATGCTCCAAAAGAGGGGCATGGGCATCGAAGAGAGAGCTTGCATTCACCGTCAGATCCCTGAGGCCTGCGGCGGCCAGCTCCTCCATGACCATGTTCAGAACGAAGTCACCGTTACGAAGGTGATGGTGGAAGGAAACGGTCATGCCGTCCTTGATCCCACAGAGGGCAACAGCCTCCTTGATCGTCTTAACTAACTTCATCATTAGAAGTCCCCCCTTCTCATGCCAAGGGCTTCTGCCATGGCAATGGTTTGCTCCGCACGGGCAACGATAGGCGCATCGATCATCTTACCGTGGAGAGAGATCGCACCCTTCCCCTGCTCCTTGGCAAGGGCAATGGCCTCCATGACCTCATAGGCATAGTCCACATCCTTCTGTGTGGGGCTGAACACGGCATTAATGACCTCCACATGACGGGGAGAGATGGAGGCCTTTCCCGTAAAGCCCAGAGCCTTGGCAAGGCTTGCATCGCTGACGATGCCCTCGTCATCGTTGACATCGGTGAAGGGAGTGTCATAAACATCCACCCCGGCGGCACGGGCAGCCACCACCAGACGGTGACGGGCATACTCGATCTCCCGTCCCTCCTTGGTACGCTTGCACCTCAGATCCGCCGTCAAGTCCTCTGCCCCTAAGAACAGAGCCTTGACCCGCTTGGAGGCAGAGGCGATACAGAAGGCATTCTCCACACCCAAAGCCGTTTCGATCAGGGCCATGACCCCGGTCTGGGAGCCAAGCTCTGTCATATAAGCATCAATGGTCAGAATATCCTCTGCACACTCCGTCTTGGGCAGGAGGATCAGATCGGGCTTGTAGGGAAGCAGAGCCTTCAAGTCCTCTTTCCAGTAAGGAGTGCCGATGGAGTTGATCCGAACGATCCTCTCACAGCCACGGAAGTCCATATATTTTAATGTATTGCGAACCAGAATACGGGCAGCATCCTTCTGATCGGGAGCTACCGCATCTTCCAAGTCAAAAATCACAGCATCAGAGCCCAAACAGTTGCCGTTAATGAGCATATTGGGATTATTGCCGGGAAGGAAAAGCATAGAACGGCGCATCATTCCTCCCCCTTTCCACGGAGAACCGCAGTCTCCACACGGGCGCGAAGCACACATTCCAAAGCGCCCCGATCGGCAACCCGAACACAGGCCGCCTCCACACCGCAGTCCTTCAGCACATCCAACACCGTCTGCCGGATCGCCTCACCGAACTGGGCATAAACCACAGAATCGATCTCCAAAGAAACCCCTTCCCCAGCCGGCGCCACTTCCACAAAGGCATCACTAGACTCCAAAGTCCCCGCCGATGCCACCTTCACAATTTTCATGCTATTCCTCCTTTATCTGTTTGTTCTATTGCAAAATATCAACATTCCATTCAACTACCGCAAATTATACCACATTCAGATCGTTCTATCACACTATACCTACATTGTATAACACAATCCAAAAAATTTCAATCACAATATTCCCTCTTGTAAGATTTTATTTTTAATAGTATAATAGACCCAAACAAACGATCCCCCCCACCTTGGCTCTCCCGACCGGAGCGCCCGAGAGGGAACAGCATGAACAAAACCTTCCATCGTTGCACAGACCGAAGCACCTGAGAGGGCCTTGGCTCTCCCTCCGGGAGAGCTGGCGCGAAGCGCCTGAGAGGGATAACTGCACCGATTTCACCTACAAACTACCTACAGAACCACCGCACCAATTTCTCACACTTACTGCATTCCTCCACGAACTGTCTGCACGATCCCTCTCCCCCTCCCTGCGGGAGGTACCTCTCCCGGAGGGAGAGGCAAGAGCTTGGATAAAAACTTCAATCGTTTCACAGATCGAGGCCCATGAGAGAGCTTTTCCTCAAATACCCAACCGGATTTCAGAAAGGAGCTACAACATGACCATACTCAGAGATCACTCCAAACTGAATACAGCAAAAAGCTTACGCAAAGATATGACCCCTCATGAGCGAAAGCTGTGGTATTTGTTTCTACGGGATTATCCGATAAAGTTTTATAAGCAACGAATCATTCATAGATATATTGTTGACTTTTACTGCGCCTCAGCAAAGATAGTCATCGAGATCGATGGTTCCCAGCATTATGAGGAGGAAGGTAGACGTCAGGATATCAAGCGATCAAGGGTATTGGAATCTTGCGGATTAAAGGTCCTGCGGTACTCAAACAGAGAAGTCGACAGAGAATTCTCCTCTGTATGCGAAGATATCGACCGCATTGTTAGGGAGCGCAGAAGTCTGTTTTCTCCTACAGAGAAACCTTCTCCATAAACTTTTCTCCACCCCCCACTGCCTCCACATCCCTCTCCCCCTCCCTTCGGGAGGTACCTCTCCCGGAGGGAGAGGCTAGGGCTGGGTGGAGACTTTAAGTTGTTCGGTCAATGGGGGAATGCGGAACGATAAAATCAGGAAGATCCTCCGTACTCATTAAGAAGATTCTCCGTATGTATTAGGAAGATCCTCCGGATGCATTAGGAAGATCCCTTGATAAGGGTTTTACAGATAAAAAAAGCCTCATCGGCATTTTGGGTAAAAATGCTGATGGGGCTTTTTGTGGGTTTTTTGGGGGGATCACAGGAGTAGGAAGAGCTTGTAGAGCCAGTTGGCGGCTATGCCGGCGCAGAGGCCGCCGATGGTGTGGGAGAGGATGGCGTGGCCGGTGAGCTTGCTGCACTTGAGGTTATCCATCATGGCAACATGGGTGCTGAGGTAACCGCTCCAGCACATGCACATGGCGGTAAATACGGCAATATCCCATGCTCCGGCGGCTCCGGTCTTGATGAGTTCCGGGATCAGGCCGATGGCCGCACCGGCAGAACCCAGGGCGGTAATGGGAACAGCAATGCCTTGGGCGCTGCTGAAGCCGAAAAGAGGACGGAGGATGAAGGACAGCTTATCTCCGATCCAAGGAAGCAGGCCGATGCCCTCATAGGCGGCGCCGGTGTAGGTTCCTGCCGCAGAGGGTCCGTTGGTGAACATGAGAACAAGTGAACAAATGATAAGTACCCCGGGAATGACATCCATGCCCAGAGTGACGCCGCTCTTGCCGCCGGTCATGAGGCAATCGATGATTCGCATGCCAAGGCTCTGCTTTTCCTTCTGTTGGGTCTGTTCGGTTTCCTCCACTCCCTCTGTGTCGCAGGGCTCGGTTTTGCCGTAGACCTTTGCGGTACGCAGGAGCATGAGACGGGAGCTGACGATACTGCCTACCACAGCGCCCAGATTGCCGATCAGGGCGGCTGCCAGGAAGCTCTCTCCCTTGGGAGACTGGAGTCCCATCATAAAGGTAGTAACGATGACACCCATACCGAAGGCTGTACCCAGATTGGTCAGGGCAGGGAGTTGATATTTCTTAAAATACTTCCGAAAGCCCTTGTCATGAGCCAGAGCCAGAATAGCGGGATTGTCGGAAAGATAAGTGGTCAAAATGCCCAGAGAGGCCGCACCGGGCAGGCCGAAGAGGGGCTTCATCAAGGGGGAAAGGATCTTATTGATCAGGGAGACCACCCCGAACTCGGACAGCAGGGCGGACAGAGCGCCTGCCACCACCGCAACCGCCATGATATAGAAGACGGTATCCAGCAGAAGCTCGTAGGCGGTGTTCATAAGGGTACTGAGCATGTTGACCATGCCCATCTTGCTGCCCACTGCGCCGAAAATCAGGAGCAGGACAGCAAGAAATGTGATCGGTTGGAGAATTGCTTTCCTTTTGGAGTTCTTCATAAACATACCCCTCTCTGTAATGGCAAGGGCGCAAGAGCCCTGCTTTTGGTACTATATCACAAAACCGTAGGAAATGCTACTGTTATTTTGTGATATTTGGGATTTTTTCAACTGTGGGAAACAGGGCTTGGGGAGAAGAGGCTTTGGTGGGTCAGCTGGGCCGCGGAAGGGTCGGGAAGACAGCTCAGAGTATAGACGGGGATTCGATTCAGAAGCTCCATAAGGAGGTCGCAGGCGGTATTGACGAAGGCTTTATCCCAGGGGTGGATGATGCATTGGGCATAAAGCTCCGGGAAGGCCCCAGAGGGGCGAGCCCGTTCCAAGCGGTTTTCCTTCCCTTGGCGCAGGAGAAGGATGGCCTTCACCGGTCTGTGCTTGGGATTATAGATGCCGGAGGAGCCGCACCAAGGACTGCCCCCTCCTGTGATCTCATGGGGGTCGATCCGCAGAATACAGCGGTCTCCGTTCAGGATCTCTGCACCGTAGCATTGCTCCCA
>JAFOZC010000233.1 GCA_017391305.1 Oscillospiraceae bacterium
ATCGGTGAATGCCTTGGTGAAGCCCTTGTAGGCAACGGCACCGGAAATGCTGGTGTCAACATGGGAATCAGAGTTAGGCTCCCAAATGATAGCCTTGCCGGATGCCATCTTTGCACCCTGAACGCCTGCAACAGTGCCGGAAGTGCCCATGGGGATGAAAGCAACACGAACAGCCTTCTCGGTGCCCATGTCGGTGTCGCCACCGGACAGGTTGACGCAAGAAACGCTGGAGCTGCCGTTACCGGTGATCAGGTACAGATCCTGTGCGCTGCTGGTCTTGAAGAAGAGGTCGAATGCGATGAAGTTACCGCCATCAGAACGGTTGTCTTCAACTTCCTGAGTAGAGTCCAGATTGCCACCCTGGTTGTAAGCGCCATAGAACATCTCCATCTTGCCGTTAACAACATTACCGGCAGAAGATACGGGGGAGATTTCTACTGCAGCCTGACTACCATCAGCAACAGCTCTGGGGTACTGGATCAGACGGCCGGGGTAGGTGGAAACAACACCGCTGATAGCATTGATGATATCGGTGCTGGTGATGGTGGACTTCCAGGAAACACCGTCAAGAGAAACCTGGATGCCGTTTGCGGTAGCGACGTTCACATCCATAGCATTAACATCAGCAGTGGTACCGGTGGTAAACCATGCGTAAGTTACGCCGGACAGAGCGATCACAGAAGCAAGGACCATTGCGATTGCGGGAACTAAAGCTTTCTTCTTTAAGTTCTTCATGTGAATTCTCCTTTTTCAATTGTTTTGCTTGTTGTTGGTTTTATCTTAAATGTATTGATGATAGTAGGTTGTGCTGTGTCGTGCCATGATCCAAGATACAATGGTGGGATCTACTGACTATGTGCCCCCGTCAGTCGGTCTCAAGTACCTTGAAGTGCATGGACATTTTCACAACACCACCTCTGATATTATCAATACATTCAGGATCTTCGCCTTCGAGCCAGATGACTACAGTGTACTTGTCGAACTCACCGGGCTCAAAGCTTTCGGTGACATCGCTCATGACCACTGTATTGGAGAGGAAGGGCTCGGTATCGGGTTCCGGCTCGGTGGAATCCTTCTGCGCTTTCGCATAAACCCTTTCTTCTCCGTTTTTGATTACCATCACTCGCACCGCATGGTCAGCTCCCAAGGTAACTGCTTGAATGTCGATCTGCGAGGAATAGTCAATTTCATTGATGCCCGCATTCTTCAGGTAGAAGGTGTAGGCAATGTAATTCTCCCCGTTGTGACAACCGTCGATTTCCGTCAGGTTGTCAGGCATCCAGGACTTGGTGATATTGTCCATTTGGGGAATAATGTCTGCTTCCAGCATGGTGGAGCATTTTTCAAAATCCGGAGTATCACTGAGTGTGATGAGGTTCATGTCTCCGTCTTGGATCCACACCGTGAAGTTACCGGCCTTATTGACGAACACGGACAGTGCATAGAAAGCACCCAGCAGAAGAATGATGATCAGCAGAATGATGATACCAAGCTTCAGCATGACGTTTCGTTTCCTGACGGACTTTGCAGTAGCTCTCACCGCAAAGGGCCGCATTCGCTCGTCCATATGGTCTATGTCTTGTGTAAATTTCAAAGCGTTAGCCCTCTCCTTCTACTTTTATTTAAATAATGTGTACTGAACAACGCAAATGTCCTTGAAAGCCAAGGCTTTCAGGACTGTTATGCGTTGTTCAAGTGCAAGGATTTTTGCGGTTTTGCCGCAAAAATCTTGCACCTTTCCACCGAGCATAAAGATACTCGGTGGAAAAAACACAGTGTATAAAGTCTGCAAACCTATAAAAACGGCTGATAAAGCCGTTTTTATAGGTCCCCACAGCATGGCTGTGGGGAATAAGTCGCAAGGGCGACTTATTCAGCAGACATTAAATAGAGAAAAGCTTAGGTTCTCCAAACAAGCGCCCTTGCATATAGAAGCAGGTCAGACCCAACAGCAGATCCTTCTGCTGTTCGTTGTCCACGCCCTTGGCAATGACGGTGATCTTCAGATCCTGTGCCATTTTGATGATGTTCTTGACGATCTCATAGGTCTTGCGATTTTCACAGATCTTGTCAATAAAGCTTCTGTCGATCTTGATAATGTCCACGTCCATATCCTGCAGCTTAAACAGGGATGCATGATCCACACCGTAATTGTCAATGGCGATCTTGATGCCCAGCTCCCGATACCCCTGCAAGCACTGCGCAAGCTTATCATCATTGAGTTCAATGTCCGATGCGTTAAGCTCAAGGATCAATCTTCCCGGGTAGACAGAGAAATCTTTGATCAATTTCTTGACAAAGATCAGGAAGCTGGGCTTGGACAGGCACTGCGTGGACACACCCACGGCAAAATTTCTGGCTGTTCCCTCATGGGCAAGCCTGCTGTTTGCCATATCTTGGAACAGAAGCTCAAAGCCGTACTTGGTGATGTCCATGATCCTGCCGTTACGCTCCGCAATGGGGCCGTAGAAGGAAGGCATCACCACACCCTTTACGGGATCATTCAGGCAGATATAGCCTACATTTTCCACAGGGAGATTTCCGGTAGCATCGCAAACAGGCTCATACAGCATTCGGATACTGCGGAATTCTTCATTCTCCTGAGGAATTGCCTTTCTCTCCTCCTCGTAAAGCCTCTCCACAACATCGGAGGCAAGGAGGGCAACATCGGGATCAAAGCGCTTGCCCAGCTTTAATCTCAGCTTTTTGATCAGCTCCTCTGCGGAAGTGCCGTCAATCATCTCTCTGGCTATGTAATCGGAAACGCACAAGATCCTCCCAATGGGAGAGATCGCAGTACCCTTGAGACATCTGGGGAAGCCCATACCGTCAAACTGCTCGTTCCACTCAATGGCATCATACAGGATCTCCTTGCAGATACGGTCCTCCGGGGTGAGCCTTGCATCCTTGAAGGTTTCTTCCAGCAAGGCCATCGTCTTTCTGTTGGCGGCAATCTCAAGCTCGTTGGAGGTGCGGTCAACCCTGATATCGCAGGAAGGCATCTCACATTTACCGATATCATAGTAGATCAGATATCTTTCCAATCTGTGCTCATAGCTGTCATTGAACCGCGGATCCTCCCCAAAGGTACGGTTTTCGATGGCTGCCTTGTAAATTTCGTTCGCAATTTGGGCTGCTTTTAGGTTGACGATGGTCAGTTGTACAGGAAGCAGTCTAAAATATTTTTTCAGGGTATCCGAAATTGCCACAATACTCCACCTCGATTTTCTTTCCCTCCGGGGTCATAATAAGGATAACGCTTTGTCAAATTGCACTATTTTCTAAATTTTACACAGAAAGTTTTGCACAACTTACACAATCTCATTTTGAGCAAAAATATCCGCGTGTATTATAGCACATTTCCCTTGATTTGTCAAAATAAAATACTCCCAAATTGTCGAAATCCCTATCATTTTCCGCAATTCTCCCACTCCCCTTCCCTGAAGTATCCTTCCCCCCGGGAATCTTGTCCTGCTTTCATCGAAAGAAGTACGTATAAAACATGATTTCTCCATCTCTGCCCTACTCATTTGAAAAGCCTATGCCCCTTCGGCCTTGGGGGATGGGGGACTTCTTTTCGGCAGAGGGCAGTCTTGCAGTGCTTTCTTCTAAAAAAATTGCAGGCTGTGCCAAGGCACAGCCTGCGGATATTTTAGGGTGCTGTTTCCGATGCCGGAGTTGTGGGCGATCAGTTTTGGAAATAGGCTCTTGCGGAATCGGAATAGGCCATAAGGTGCTTACACAGAGTCAGCAGGAGTCCTGTCTTGCCATTGCCGTAGGTAGAGGCGCTGTAGGTCAGTATGGGAGACAGACGGGTACTACCCTTGTATACCGCAACATTGACAGCTTGTCTCAGCTCGGCGGCAAGGAGACCGTCGAATGCAAAGGCGTACTGGTGCTTTTCCTGATTGTATACCGTGGGATCTGTGATCACCGCCATCTTCGTCTGTCCGTGAATATCCGAATAGCTTACATAGAGGCTCAGATCCTCCACTTCCCCTATATAATTCTCAAGATTTACAATGAATTTCATGGTGATCCGGGCATCCAGCACCAGGGCCTTTCCTGCAAAGCTAACGGTAGGCTCAGCCATATCGTTTGCAGTAGAATTGTAGTTGTCGAATTTGACATTCTCGCCGTCGGATAGATAGGCCCTGTGAGCCTCGGTCATACAGCTATCTGCCAAAGCATCCACACGGTAGCCCTTAAAGCTCTGTGCTGTTGCACCGTAGCGCAAGAGGTCTGCGCAGAGGGTCTTCAGCGCCTCGGGGCTTGCGGCATTGTTCAGCTGAGACAGAGCGTAGTCTGCCACACTGTAGACATCCGCCTCAGACCTATAGAGGACGCCGTCCTTTTTGCCGTAGAATACTGCGGTAATGTCATCATTCATCATAACCGCATTGAGTCCCGCAAAGGTGAAGTAATAGTACGCACCCTTGACCGTCCCGGTGACCTTGACGGTACGGGTACCTGTCAGGACATTGCCGGAATACTCGTTGACCGTAAATTCTACATAAGCGGTAGACATATCATAGCCTTCTACCAAGGAGGACAGAATGGCAAAGTTACAAGAAATGTCGCTTGCCAAATTCATAGTATGCTTGAAGGCAATTGTGGGATCTAAGACGCCTGCAGGATCGGGCATACCGCAGAAGCTGCAGTAGTCGTTGGCATACTCATGGGCCTCTCTTCCGGGGATCATAAGCAAATTGCAAGCCCTACAGCAGATAGGAGTGGTGCAATCTCCGTCATCCTCAGCAGGGACATGATCCTTCTGCTCAAGGCCATTGGAGTAATCTTGCCCTACGCCGTTGCAGGCCACTACCATATAGACCTTGCCGTGTCCAAAGACGGGGAAGGGATCGGGCTCCTCACCATGATCCAGATTTTGTGTCCAAGCTTCACCGGAATAGGTGGTTCCCTCTACGACACAGCTGCGAGCTAAGAGATATGCCACCTCGCCGGAAGCAAACTCTGCTTGGGTCTTGCCCTCCACACCCACTGTGGGGATATTCTCTATCACCTCTCCAATGGCAGCTCCGGTGTAGGTATCGGTGTCAAAGTAGGAGTTGTAGATACCGCCACGATATACATAACCCGCTACACCACCTACCTGACTTGTGCCGATCACAGCACCGCTGTGGTAGCAGTTGGTGGTAATGCCTGCGTTATTGCCTACGACACCGCCTACCCTGGCATTGCCCTTTACGGTACCAATGTGGTAGCAGTTGGTGGTCGTGGCCGTCGTATAGCCCACGACACCGCCAACGGAACTGTTTCCGTAAACATCGCCCACAACATAGCAGCCGGTAATGGAATTGACCTGGCTCGTTGCCGCAATACCGCCTACGATAGAATCCCCGCAGATCAGAGCAGTACTGTAGCAATTGCTTATGGTAGCCAGATTTAATCCGGCAATCGCTGCCACTTCGTCGTCACCTCTGAAGTAGGAATCCACCACTCCAAGGTCTCTGATCACGCTGTTCTCATTTCCCCAATCCACCAGTGCCACATAATCCACTGTGGGATCATTGTAATACAGACCGGAGATCTTATGTCCGTTGCCATAGAAGGTGCCGCCGTACCCCTTCGGGCAATTACTCTGGCCCAAGGGGGTCCATACACGGAGCTTCTCTCCCTCCTTGACCGTTGCAATACCGTTTTCGTCAATCACAAGCTTGCTCATAAGATCTTCGTTGACCACGATATCATTCATGAGCATAGCCTTTGCCATACTGGAATACACATCATCCTCATCCTCAAAGGGGTAAGGCGTGCCGCCGTCGGAAAGTAAGATGCCGCTGTTGACATACTCTGCATACCAATAGAGCTGTCCTGCATTGGAGATCTCGTATACATCCCCGTTTAGAACCGGGGGCTGATACAGATCGCAGACAGGGCAGAAGCCCTCAGCGGTGAAGCCCGTAGCCTCCTCATGGACCCGATTACCGCAGGTAGTGCAGTAGCAATCCACTATGGTGTGGGGGATGAATCTGTATGTATTGGAATAGGCGATCAGATTCTCCCCATCGCAGTTCATGATCCGATAGACTCTGGCATCAGAGAGAACAGGATAGGCTTCCACAGCACCGCCGTTGTCAATATTCTGTCCCCAAACCTGAGGTACAGGGAGGCCTTCTTCTACATACAAGTTCTCTTGGAGCAAATAAGCAACCTCTCCGGATGCAAACTGTGCAGTGGTCTTTCCTTCTACAGTGCCACCACCTGCTCCGACCCCCGGACCGCTGAATACATCGGAGTTATAATAGCAGTTTATCAAATCATCGTCGTTGTAGCCTATCACGGCACCGCAGTAGTCGGATCCCGTTACAGTACCCAATGCATAGCAGTTGGCTACATCACAACCGGAACGCCCCACAATACCGCCTCCGTAGCCGTTGGTACAGTCAATGACGCAAGATGTCCAACAGTTGTTAACACCTATAGACCTCACGATGTTTCTCTGATTGTATCCCACAATACCGCCAATATACTCAGAGCCACGAATGTCGCCGGTAACATAGCAGTTGGAAATGGCACCCTTATTGTAACCTGCTATACCACCTACATCAATATTTCCTTTTATATAGATATTTGACAGCCCCAGATTCTTGACCGTAGCATCCACAGCCAAATAGCCGAAGAGACCACTGTAGGGGATATATCCTAAATTCCCATACAGACCGGAAATGCTGTGTCCCTTGCCATCGAAGCAGCCGGAATACGGCACCATTCCGTTGCCTATGGGATTCCAGTTTCTAAGGGTCTCGTCCCCAACAGGAGTATAAGTGCCGTCAAAGTCAACTGTGCCGGGATTGATCACAATATCCCTCATGAGTCTGGCACTGATACTTGTATCCCCTTCATAGAATTGAACCATAAACCAGTAAAGCTGTCCGGCATTATAGATCTCATATACACCGTCTCCTGCCAAAACCGCAGGCTCATAGGCATCACAATGGATACAGAAGCCGTTGGAGTCCTCACCGAAGCTGTGCTCCGGTCTCTGTGTCCCTACAGAGCTGTCATTGCTGTAGGTCACATCTGCGCAGGTGGCCCAGGTGTAGTAAACCGTTTTGCCTGTAAAATTGGGAGCTTCGTCCATACCGAGGGTCTGCTTCCATACAGCTGCGCCCTCAGCGTTTCCGTCATTCAGGAGGAATACCGCCCTACCGGATGCGAAGTCCTCCCCGGACAGACCCATAGTGACATCACAATGATCCGGGGAAGCTTCGCCTGCAGTTCCGGCGCCAATACCATACTGAACCGTCCCCAATTTGTCTGTAGCGAAACCGGGGAGATAATAGCAATTCATGGTGATACCGCCGGAATATCCGCTTACTGCACCAACATAGCTCTGCCCATTCACTGTTGCCATGCTGTAACAGTTGCGGAGGATTCCATAATTGAAACCGGCCAAACCGCCCACATTGGAGCGACCGTCAACGGTACCTGTTGCATAGCTATTGGTAAGGATACCGCCATTTCTACCTACGATGCCTCCTACTGAACCGCAGTATTCTTCGTCGATACCGTGAACTGCACTTGCAGACCGGCAACTGTCTATGGTGCCATAGTTTTCCCCTGCGATACCGCCTGCATAGGAATCACTGCTGTAGATGACACAGTCTGACCAACAATTGGTGACGGTGCCGGCGATCTCAGCGGCTATGCCACCCACATAGTAAACTCCACTAAAGGAGGAATTGACGATACCCAGATTTTTCACAGTGCCGCCTTTTTTTATTTTGGAAAAGAATCCGACATAATCCGTAGCATTATCCCTAAAGTACAAGCCGGAAACAGTATAGCCCTGACCTTCAAAGGTGCCGCCGTATGCGGAATTCGTCTGTCCCATAGGGATCCATATCCGAGCTTTTTCCCCGGCCTGAGGTGTATAACCGCCGTAGGAATTCATCGTACCGGGGTTTACACAGATATCACACATCAGTTTTCCGCTGATACTATTCCTGCCGGTATTGATCTCACGGGCAAACCAGTAGAGCTGACCGGGGTTGCTGATCTCATAGATCCCCTCTGCGTTGCACACCGCAGGCTCATATTCATCGCAAAGGGTGCAGAAGCCCCGGACAAAGTCATGAGGCAGCCTCTGCCGTGCTTGAGCGCTGTCATTGGTATAGCCGCCCTCACAGCAGGATTCCCATAGGCGGTAGACCGTCTTGCTTGAGAAGTTGGGGAAGGGATCCCTGCCCAGCTCCTGCTTCCAGATGCCATCATCCTTCTCCACATTCAACAGACGGGTAAGCTTTCCGCTTGCAAAGTCTTCTGCAGACATCTCGGTTGTCACAAACTCCCGATCCGCGCATACATTCCCCTTATCGCTTCCTAAACCGTTCTGGACCTTTCCTGACCCGACCACAGCGGTGCCGGGCAAGTAATAACAGTATGCCACTGCACCGTCATTTTCGCCGCAAATCGCTCCACAGTAGGCGTCTGAAGCCTTCACTGTAGCCGTGGAATAGCAGTATCTTACAGTACCTTCGGCGTAGCCCGCAATCCCTCCGACCTGTTCGATGCCCATCACGATGCATGTCGCATAGCAGTTCTCGATCGTTCCGTAAGCACGACCGACAATACCGCCCACACATTCATATCCCCGGAGGAAGGAATTGATCAGACCCATGTTTTTTACAACGGCCTCTGAGTCGGTGGTTGCAAAGAAGCCGACAGTGTACTCGTATAATTCGTCATAGTACAGGCCGGAGACGGTTTTACCGTTGCCGTCAAAGATGCCCTCATAACCTTCGATGGGAGTCCAGATGCGAACACTCTCCCCTGCTACAGCTGTGTAAGTCCCGTCTTCGGCAAAGCTGCCGGGATTGACCACAATATCTGCCATGAGCTTGCCGGCAGAACTTGAGGTGAAAATGTAATCGTTGTCGTCATCCGGATCTCCTCCATCGAGGAGCGTATGATCGTTGACATACCGGGCAAACCAGTAGAGCTGACCTGCATTATAGATCTCGTAGACTCCCTCTGCATTCTGCTGAGGCTCTTCGTAAACAGCACAGCCGGTACAGAAGCCGTTTTCGAAAATATGACCGGTCACAGGCTCCTTTTGGTTGGCATAGCCCATGGTCAAATTGATATCGCAACAACCGCCGATCTGAGTGTAATATACAGGCAGACCCTTAAAGCCGGGATACCTGTCGTCCCCAATGGTCTGGGTCCAGATTCCTGCATCGCCGCCGTTTAAGAGCCATGCGGCCTCACCGGATCTGACCTGAGCATCTGTCAGCTTTCGAGCATTGTCCTCGCCGTAGCTTGCCAGTTCCGTCAGATCATCCCCAAGGGAGGCATCGTCGGAGAAGGCGAGAAGCTCTTGGGTATAATAATTGTTATCCACAAGCATATCCACTCTGTCATTGACCTGACCGTGGTAGCGTCCGCCGATTCCGCCTACATGGGTGCGATCGGATATTGCCAGACTACCTGCACTGAGGCAGTTGTAGATGCAGATATTCTGTCCGTAGCCGTAACCGAATATACCGCCGACCTGTCCCCCCGGACCGGTGTATCTGCCCGCAAACAGACAGTTATCGAAAACCACATAAACATAGTATCCGATATAACCCGTAATACCGCCGCCGCAGTGTACGCTTGCCATACTCATTTCAAGGCTTCCGGTATAGATACACTTTTGAATATAGGTCATTCCCCAACTGCCGGTAGAGCCGTCAACAGCGCCAACCACACCTGCAACAGAGTTCACCCCAAAATGATCCTGTACGCTAATATTCACATCGGAGGTGATATCCAGCACATATACCTTTTGATCGGGGCCGGCATAGCTATGGCCGATGACACCCAAGTGGAATTCCTTATCCTCATCCTCTGTCCGATTGACGATGATAGAGCCTTCAATGGAGAAGTCCTGCACCGTAGCATTCTCCACATAACCAAAGAGACCCCAATCACCGTCGGCCATAGCTTCCATAAAGAAGTCACGGATCTTATGCCCCCTGCCGTCAAAGCTGCCGCTAAATCTTACCCCTCCAAAGCCTATGGGGATCCAATAACGGCCCCCCATGTCGATGTCAGCGGTCAGCTCGGCATGAACACCGGTGTTGCCATTGTTGACCAGATCCGCAAAGTAGTAAAGATCCTCTGCATTGGCGATCTGATACACGCCGTCCACCTGCTTCGGGGACTGACAGCCCTCTAAGACAATATTGTTGAGATAAGCATGTCTGCCGCTATCCGCCCAACTGCCACTGGAAAGCTTACGGAAGACGAATTTGAATACCTGACTCTCCTCCTGAGCAACGAAGAAGTATTCCTCAGAGAGAATATTGTAGTAGGGGTTGGGATTCTCAGTAAAGTCACGGTAGAAGATCTTCTCCTCATTGTGATACAGCTCCATGGTGAATTCACCGTAGTTAATGTAGCCCTGATTGATGGCCCAATCAAAGGAAAGGCGGTAAAAGCCGTCCTTTTCCGTATTTGCCACATAATAAGCCACCAACTCATCGGTACTACCATAGGAATGTCCCGCGAACTGTGCAATGATGCTGTTAGGCAAAAATTCCTGATAAACGCCCACAGTCCATCTGCTGTCCGACGCATAGCTCAGCCCGCAGAGCTCACAGATTGCAGCTGTCCGAATATCCCCATCTACATTAAAGTTGTGGGAACAATCGGAAACCGCACGAACAGAATCCGCTTCCTCCCCCTGTACAAGGGGAGTCAGACCGCAGAGCTCACAGATTGCGGCTGTCCGAATATCCCCATCGGCCTGAAAGCTATGGGAACAATCGGAAACCGTAGGAACAGGAGCTTCTTCCTCCCCATCCTCCGCCTGTACAAGTGGAGAAAGTCCCGACATCAGAGACAGCACCATGCACAAACACAGCACCAAACTCAAAAGCCGATTCCAAAGCTTATTGCATTTCATACGCTTTCCTCCTTTAAGGGCAAAATACCCCATATTCTACCTCCAATCATACCACAAACCCCACAAAAACGCAACACCCCCACCCAAAATGATAGTCAAATTTCCCTAAAATAACACCCCCCATTCCCCCAAACATAGTCGATATCCCCACCCCCCAATCCCCCCTTCCCAAAATCACATCCAACATTCCCCAAAACCAGCATTCCCCAAAATCACACTCGACATCTCCCAAAATCAGCATTTCCCAAAATC
>JAFOZC010000234.1 GCA_017391305.1 Oscillospiraceae bacterium
AACTGCATCCCTCCACCCACTGTCTGCACATCCCTCTCCCCCTCCCTTCGGGAGGTACCTCTCCCGGAGGGAGAGGCAAGGGGCTGTGTGCAAACTTAAAACAGAACGGTGAACCGAAATTTGTGGATGAAGTGGGGATGAGTGGGGATATAATTTGGGGCTGCTTCGATGGGTGGATCGAAGTAGCCCCTTTGGGGGTTATTTGGCGAAATAGGTATTGGCGGCTTGGTTGTAGAGGTACATGGCGGCGGCGACATCCTGAAGCTCTCTGTCGTGGACACCCTTGGCATTTTCGATGATAGAGGCGCAGTAGGATAAGGGGGAATAGGAAACCTCTGCGGTTTCTGCTCCGTCGGAGATGCTGAGGGTGAAGTACTCGTCTAAGTCCTTGGCGCTGATATCGGGGATATCTGCGTAATATTTTCCGGAGCGGATGCCTAAGGGGAGAGCTTCGCCTTTGTAAGTGACGGTGAATGTTTCCTGTACGCTCTTGTCTACGGTGAAGAAAATACGGAGGGTGGTCTGGGAGGTTAAGAGGAGGGAAGCGCCTGCGTAGGTGGCGAGGGTAGTTCCTTGTTTCGTGTTCACGGGGAAGCCCTCGACGGTAATTTGGGTGTAGTCGGGAACTTCCTGTCCTGCGTTGGCCAAGCGCTCAGTGTGGTACTCGAAGTGGATCTGAGAGGCCGCACCGTAGTTCAGCATGGCGTAGATCAGGGTTCGGAGCTTTGCAGAGGAGTTACTTGCCAAAATGCGGTCTGCGTAGGTCTTGACGGAGTAGGTGTATGCCTCTGTCTGTCCTCCCGCCCAGAAGAACTGGCAGATCACGGTGTCGGTCATTTCCTTTGCGGAAACGGCACAGGAGAAGGAATAGTAATAGGCCTTCTGATACAGGCTGTATTCCCCCTCACTTGCGGGAACCTTGATCTGCTCGCCGTTTTCCATGGTGAAGAGCATATAGGCACTTTCGTCTGCGGCTACCTCATCGGACAGATCCATATAGTAGTTAATGGCAATGTTGCCCTTCAGACTGATGGTACGGAAGCGGAGAGCCGCCTCCTTGATCCGTTCGCCGCATATATCACAGCGGTTATCCGCAGGAGCGGTTTCGCTGTGGCCTGTTGGGGGAACGCGTTCCTGTGCAAGGAGCACCAGTTCGCATATTTCGCAGTGCTGACCTTCTGTCAAACCTACTTCGGTGCAAGTAGCTTCCACGGCAGGATCTGTGACAAGAGTGTGACCCTTTGCAGGAATGCTTTCCTGTGCAAGGAGAACTTCTCCGCAGATTTCGCAGTGCTTGCCTTCCGTCAAGCCGGCTTCGGTACAGGTTGCGGCTACCGCCTTATCGATTACTTCCGTATGACCCTTGGCTTCTACGTAATTGTCCTTGTAGCTATGGGAGCAACGGGAGCAGGTGTAGGTGGTGTAGCCCTGTGCGGTGCAGGTGGGGGAGCTTAGCTTGGGGGAGTAGCTGTGACCGAAGGGGGCTATGGGTTCTGTTTTGCTTGTCTTGCAGAGGGAACAGGTAAAGGTTTTTCCTCCGGAGGCAGTGCAGGTGGGCTCTGTGGTCACGGTGCCCCTGTCCCAACTGTGAGGGGAGGTACTGCTGTAGCCACAGGAGCAGCTTGCCCTGTGATCCGTTCCGCTGACAGAAGTGTAGCTGAAGTCATGTGCTGTGGGAGTGAATTGTGGGGTGATCAGAGTGTCGGCGGTGATGTTTTGCAATGCTTTGTCCCAGCCTTGGAAGCTGTAGTGATAGCTGCTGTCGGGAGCTTTCGTAGGGATCTTGCCGGGGTAGAGGGCGGTTTCGCCCTTTTGCACCTCTACGATCGCAAGAGGCTTACTTTCTGCATCCAGAAAGGTCACTGTGTACAGGGGCAGGGGAAGCTGTTCCTTAGAACCCAGATACAGATAGTCTATGCTTAGGGATAGATTCTTGCCGGGGGCATTCTTAGCATAGGAGAGCTGGGGACGGAGGGAGGAGATCTCATGGGCGCTAAGGTATTTGCTGTGGCCCATGGGGAAGGTCAGGACGAAATATTCTCCGTCACTGTGCTCCGTCAAGGAGAAATCTCGGAAGCCGGAAGCGACCACTGCGGTTTCTCCAACGCCGAAATACAGATTGAATCGGGCGCTTCCCTCTGCCTTTGTACTGACGGCATTGGTGATTTTCAGCCTTACCTGACAGTAGTCCTGATTGCCGGGTACATAGGACAGGGGGAAAATATTATAATTCGGGCCGCTGTGGAAATAATGGTCTGTGCGGCTGTCTGATTTGGAATAGAGGGTAATTGCCCCGTTTTCCACTATGGGGGCAGTTGCGTAGGTGGAGTTTGTCCACCAGTTTTCCGGCAGGTCGGGATCTAATGTGCCGTATAGCTTGTCACGGTATCGCTGTGCATCCGAGGCAGTGCTGTTAAAGCTTGCCAGATAATAGGAATCGGCGGCGGGAAGCCCTTCCTTCGGTCCCAGATAGATATAGTCAATGATAAACCGAAGGGGTTCTCCCTCACGGCCGGTAACATAGGAGATCTGAGGACGGATGCTGACGATTTGCAAGGCAGACAAATAGTTGGCGCTGTCCATAGGGAAGGTCACGGTGAACCAGCCCTGATCCATATACTCCGAGGCCGGCAGATCTATGTAGTCAGAGCCTGCGGAATTGTTGTCCTTGACACCGTAGAGTAAGGACAGACGAATATTGCCATGACTTTCCGTAGCAATGCCATTTTCCAGACGCAGACGCATTTGACACAGATCCTCGGCTCCGGGAGTGTATTGCAAGGGGTAGCTTCCGAAGCTTTGACAGCTCAGTGCATAGTGGATGCCGGAGGCAGAATTCGGGGAAGAGGTGATGAAGAGCATGCCGTCTTCCACTGCGGCTTTTTCGTCATTGATGCTGTTTGTCCACCAAAGCTCCGGGGTGTCGAAATTTTTCTCTCCGTAAACCTTGTCACTGTAGCGATCCATATCCTCGGGACGGTTGCTGAAGTCTATGAATAAGGATTGCTCTTTGGCAGGGGCTCTGTCCTTAGGGCCGAGATACAGATAGTCGATGTGGAAGGTGACATTCTTTCCCTCCGCAGAGCCGATTCGAGCGAATTGGGGACGGAGACTTGTGATCTCTTTTCCCTCGGAATCCTTCAGGCTGTCCATAGGGAAGGAGAGGGTCACAAAGCCCCTATCCGTATATTGGCTAAGGGGGAATTCCACCTGATCGTAGCCTGCGGTGGAGTTGCTTCCCACTCCGTAGAAGAGCTGGAAGGCTGCAAGACCCTTTGCATGGGTGCAAATGGCGTTTTCTATGGAAAAACGGATCTGACAGATGTCCTCCTTTCCCGGCAGAAAGGACAGGGGCAGAATGTTGTGACTTCTGCCACTGTGAAGATAGTGGTTGCTTCTGCCCTCTGCATTGGTGGAGGAGAAGGACAGAATGCCCTTTTCTATCTCTGCCTTGGAGGAGTAGGCGGTATTGGCCCACCAGTTTTCGCAGAGGTCAAAATTTGTACTGCTGTAGCATTCCTGACTGTAACGCAGACGGTCTGCGGCACTGTCGCCAAAGTCAAAGAACAGGCTATCTTGTTGGGGTGAAATTGCGTAAGAGCCGATATACAGGGAATCAAGGGTGATTTTTCCTGCTTCCGTCCCCTTTCTTAAACCGCTGAAATTGATACGAAGACTACGGATCTCCGGCAGAGCCTTCATGGCCTCCGTCACAGGGAAGGACAGGGTAACATACTCTCCCGACAGATGTTCTTCTGTCAAAGAGACATCTACAAGCTTGCGGATCTGATCCTTACCGTTTGCGTGAGAGTTTAGGGTGGTATAGTAATATAGCCCAAGCTTGGGAGCTGTGCCAAGGACGAAATGCTCCAGCTTAAACCGAAGACGGATCACTTCGCTTTGAGAAATGTCGAAATGCAGGGGGAAATTCTGAGTCAAATAGGGCCCTGTTTGCAAATACAGGCTTCCGCCTTGAGGATCTTGTTCCATGAGGAGGGAGACCTCTCCGTTCTCATAAACGGGGGGAGAAAGCCGACTGCTACTGTAGCTCCAGTTGCCCTGTGCATAGTCCAGAGAACCGTAGGGGCTTCGGTCATAGCGTTCGGAAGGGCTGAAGTCAAAGTACAGCGCAGAGGGGGCATCCCTTTGGCTACCTAAGTACAGGTAGTCAATGGAGATCTTACCGACAGAATTTTCATCCACACTCTTTGTAAAACGGAAGCGGATACCGAGAGATTTGATAAAGTCCTCGGAGCGGAAGCTGTCATCCAAAGGAATGCGGAGAGTTTGATACACACCGTTGCGGATAGAGAAGGGGAGACTCAGCTTGTCGTTTCTGGTGACGGAGAAATCCGTTTCACTGCTGTACAGTAGGGTCAGAAGGGGTGTTTTACCCGGGGTGGCTTCCAGAGCTTCTGTTTTGAAGCGGATCTCCAGAATTTCCGCCTGCTTCGGGTCATAGGACAGGGGATGGCGGCTTCTGTCTGTCCAGGGGTAGAGCCCGACCTTTGCTGTGGTCTCTACATAGATGCCGTGATCCACACCGGCGGTACCGTTGGATTCGTCGGTGGCATAGATGCTGAGTTCGCCGTTTTCCACCTTGTGGAATTGTCCGGTTTTGGCGCTGAGGTTGGTGGCCCAGTTATGATCTAAATAGTCATAGCCCCCATAGCTTCCCGTCAGATAGGAAAGGGAGGCCTTGTCCTTTTCAAAACCGAAGTAGAGATTCTCCGGCTCTCGACCCAGTGAAATATGGTCGATGGTCACACTGCCGCCCTTTAAACCGATAAAATGAAGGCTCAGGGAGGTAATGGCTTTCTCCGGCAAGTTGAGGGAAGCGGCACAGGTTATAAATTCTCCCTGCAAAGCGGCTTGGGGAAGCTGGCAGACAGTACCCTCCACAGTTTTGGAATCGGAAAGATAGGAGTAAAGGAGCTTTCCCTCTGTCCCTACCGCTCCTGTGATCTTCAGCCGAAGCTGTATGCTTGCAGGGCCGGGGGCAAGGAGCTCCAGCGCCCCTGCAGTGAGCTCTGTGGTGCCGTTTTGACTCAGAGACAGGGTCATAGCCCCTTTGGAAATCGTGAGAGAAGAGGTGTTAGAGCCCCAATTTTTGGCATTGCCGTAATCGGTGAAGCCATAGGCCCCACTGTCATAGCGCCGTCCTTCTGCAAAGTCAAAGAGCAGATTTGTTTCCGGGGAGGTAGCAAAAACCGCAGTGAGGGTCTTGCCTCGGGCTTTGCTGAAATCCACCTTGATCACGGTGCTGTCCTTGCCGCTTACAGTGAGCTCCCCGTCGGCAGAGCTTAGGCGCAGGGGCTTCTGAACGGTCACAGTGCCTCCTTGCAATTCCTGGGTGGGGTCGGAGAGGGAAAGGGTATAGATGCCGTTTTGTTCCTGCACCATGAGGATCATAGGCACGTCTACGGTAATGCCGCCGTAGGAGCCTGCTTTCCAGAAGATCATAGACGTGATCCCCAAGGTCTCCTCCCGAACCACGTGGAGATCCTTGGTGGCAACCGGGATCTTTACATCGGGATGGAGGCTGTAGGATCTGGTTTCCTCCGGGTTCTTTTCCGGCAACATGACATAGCTGTATGTACCGTTTTGGGGAGCTTCTCCGTGGCTGAGCCAGAGCTCAAAGAAGCTGTGACTGGCGGTGAAGGGACTGTGGGACAGATTGATTTGGTTGTAGTCATCATTGCTGTTGTCCCCGTCATTGCTGGATTGACGGAAGGTTTTGTTCACATAGACCTCTCCGCCGTCGGGGAAGTAGTAGCCACCGAAATTCTCTGCATGGACCCAACCGGGATCAATGTAGTGTTTGGGAGAAGAAAAGCTGTTCACCTTTTCCAAAAGAACACCGTCTACCAGAATGTCATCGGTGCCATAAAGGGTCTTTCCCTCGGAAACGGAGCTTTCCCGAAGCTCACGATTGTCCACATAGGTATTGACCCCGTTGTTCCGTGTGGAGAATCGGATATCAGAGCCTACGCAGACGATCTCGTCATCAAAGAGGAAGTAGGACTTCTTGGCACTTAGGTCGGAGACCAGAACCTGCTTCATTTTATTTCGCTCCGCAAACTCATCGGGCTGGGCGGAGTTGTGGATCTTGATCAGTTCTTGACGGGATTCCTCTTCCGTCCAGCTATAGGCTTCGAATTCCATAGCGGCGGCGATGTATTGCTTGTCCAGCTCCACACCGCCTACAAAGCTACAGGCCTTGCTGCCGTCCTCGTCGTAGTCCTGCTTCCAATCATCCACTCCGGCGGCAACATTGTGGGTGTAGGTACAGCCGGTAAAATAGGGTGCGCGCTCACTCCATGGCTGTCGTAGCGTAGCGTCCTCTTCGGTAGTACCGGGGACGCGGTACATATTGGCATAACGTTGGAAATCCTCACCGTACTGATCGTAGTTGTACCCGGTGCTGTCGTTATAGACATAAACCATGCCGTCCCCTGTGTGCCAGCCGTAGCGGTTACAGCCGTTGACACACTCGTAGGGGCCGATACGCAGAGAACTCATGGCAATGCCCACGGTATAGTTCTTCCGATGCTGGACCGCCCGATCGGTCGCATAGCGCATGTGGGCATATTCCTCACTTCCTGAGGGGATCGTGCTGTCCATGACGATATCCTTCAGGGCTTGTACCAGAGTGACTTCTCCCAGAGAAACAGCAAAATTGGTATAGGCCAGCTTGGTTTCGGCCTCAGTTTCTCCGAGAACCATAGAACGAATGAATTGCTTGAGCTGTAGATCCTCGGCAGGCCCGAAACAGCCTACCAGACGGAGAGCGGCTTTTAGAGCATCTATTGCATAGGAACGGCCGGAATTGGGGAAGCGTCCGCTGTTCATGGCAAGGAGGACACCGTTATGGATCACCGGACGGAAGGTCTCCATGATCCAGCGAAACTGATTCTTCCGCAGGGGGGTATCAGGTTCGAAGGCAGTGCCTGCAAGGACGGAGTAGGCACCGATAATACGGTTTCCCAGAACGTCTGTGCCGTAGGTACCCTCCATAGGATAATAAAAATGGCAGATATAGGAATAGTCCGCCTTAACTCCGTCTCGCTTGGCAGGATCATCCTCCAGGAAATCCACCAAATTGGTAAGAGATTCTTCCATGAGGGCAGTGTTCTTGGTCAGGGCGGCGATCATGGGGGAAACACCTAAGCGTACACGGCGGTAACCAATGCTGGTGTTGTCGGTTTTTCCGGTGTGATTGGGACGGATGGCATCGAGAAGCTTCAAACAGGTAGCGGTAAGCTTGTCACTGATCTGCTGTTCCTTGCTGTTTTGGAAGGGTGAAAGGATGATCAGTGCCTCCAGGATCTCCTTCTGTCCGCCGTAGGTCCAGTCCCACCAGTTATAGTTGACGGTGGAGGCGGTGTCTGTGTGCTGTCTGTCCCAGGCATCGTAGTTGAAGAAGGTCATGGCTTTCTCCAAACCGTAGAAAATGGCAGTGCGAAGCTCCGGGTTTTGGTACAGGGAGAGTGTTTGCAGGGTGCCGCTTTCGTCCTTGTAGCGATAGCTTGCACCGTAGGTGCCGTAGGCCTTTGCCATATAGCACAGATATACAAGCTGTTTACGCATGGTATCGCTGGGGATGGAAACGGTGATATTCTGAGAGCCGAAGACTCTGCCGGGATTACTGCGGTTGCGTTCCAGATCCAGCCAGTATCTGCCACCGTTGTATCCGATGCCGGAATTGCTGACCCCGGCGGCATTGGTGGCTCCGACGATTTTTTGGATTTCCGGATCTGTCCAATCCACAGAGCTGTCACCGCAGAAGGAGAGCCGATAATTCTCCAATAGCTGTTCCCAGTCGCTGTCGAGGTAAGCGGCGGCTTTGACAGTGGGGAAGAGGGAAAGCACCATGGCAAGGATCAGAAGGGACAACAGTGTTTTTCTAAGCATATTCACAGACTCCTTTGTATGGATGAGGGAAAAGGGGGGGATTTGGTTTTTGGGGGAAAGAATGAAAGAGATCCTGCTGTTATTATAAGATAAAATCTGTGAAAATCAAGGATTCAAAGGGTGAATATTGTAAATTACCCCTTTTCTTTTTGGGGAGAATGTAGTATACTATGGGGAGAAGTTTTCAAATAATGAAACAAAGAGAGGTTTAACACATGAAATTGGACAAATTAGTGGGCGAGCGTTTTAAGGAACGGCCCTCGGATTGTATTGTTGACAGCCATGCTCTGATGGTGCGGGGAGGCTATATGAAGGCCCTTTCCAACGGTATTTTCTCCTCCTACATGCCCCTGAAGCGTGTGACCCGTAAGATCGAGCAGATCATTCGGGAAGAGATGGATGCCGTAGACGGACAGGAGGTCATGTTCCCTGTGGTCATGCCTGCTACCATCTGGCAGGAGTCCGGCCGCTATGAGAGCATCGGCAAGGAAATGGCTCGCTTCAATGACCGTAGCGGGTCTCCCCTGGTTTTGGGAATGACCCATGAGGAAGCCGCTGTCCATCTGGTCAGAGACTGCGCCCAGAGCTACAACAAGTACCCCTTCATGATCTATCAGATCCAGACCAAGTTCCGTGATGAGGCCCGTCCCAGAGCAGGTCTGATCCGTGTCAGAGAATTCACAATGAAGGATGCATATTCCTTCCACACCTCTCAGGAGGATCTGGAGGAATATTATCAGCGCTGTCACAAGGCTTATGAGCGGATCTATGCCAGAGCAGGTATCCCCGAAGTGGTGTCCGTTGCTTCCGACTCCGGCATGATGGGCGGCAGCATTTCCCACGAGTTCATGCTCCTGACTCCCATCGGTGAGGACTCCATTGCAATCTGCACCGACTGCGACTACCGTGCCAATATGGAAGCCGCTGAGAATATCTGCCCCAATGAGACAGATGCCGTTTCTCAGGAAATGGAGCTGGTGCATACCCCCGAGATCAGCAGTATCGAGGATCTGTGTGCCTTCCTGAAGCTTCCCGCAGAGAAGACCTGCAAGGCAGTGGTTTATCAGCGCAATGAGGATGACCATTATATCGTCCTCTTCCTCCGTGGAGATATGGAAGCCAACGAGACCAAGCTGACCAACCACCTGGGCTACGGCATCCATCCTGCGGTGATCACCGAGGAAAGCGGCCTGTGTGCCGGCTTCATCGGCCCCAAGGGTCTGTGCGAGGGTGTCACGGTTCTCTATGACCTGTCTCTGAAGGGTCTGAACAATCTGGCTTGCGGCGGAAATCAGGCAGATCATCACTTCACAGGTCTTGACATGGCAAGAGATCTGGGAGAAGTAGCATACAAGGATTTTGCCAAGATTCGGGAAGGCGGTATCTGCCCCCGTTGCGGCAAGAAGACCATCACCGTTTCCAGAGGCATTGAGGTCGGCAACATCTTCCAGCTCGGCACCAAGTACACCAAGAGCATGAACATGACCTATACCACCCAGGACGGCAAGCAGGAGCATCCCATTATGGGTTGCTACGGCATCGGTGTGGGCAGATTGGCAGCCGCTGTTTGTGAGACCCATCACGACGAGTACGGCCCCATTTGGCCCATGGCCATTGCTCCCTGGCAGGTACACCTCTGCGCCATGCGTGCAGACGATCCTCAGGTTCGGGAATATGCAGACAAGCTCTATGAGGAGCTCAAGGCAATGGGCATTGAAGTCATCTATGACGATCGCAAGGTCAGTGCCGGTGTTATGTTCTCCGATGCGGATCTGCTGGGTGTGCCTCTCCGTGTCATCGTCAGCCCCAGAAACCTGAAGCAGGAGGTTCTGGAGGTCAGCACCAGAGACAAGAGCATGAAGGACAGCATTTCCATGCACGGCGCAGCTCAGGCCATTGCAGAGCTGGTTGCCAAGATAAGGTAAGAGAATATGGATACGCTGTTTGTCAATCAGTATTACCGCACAGAGGAAGTAGAACGGGAGACGCAGCAGAAAATTTTCCTGAAAAGACCCTTTCAAATCGTCATGATCTGCGTCATCGGACTGATCTTCCTGTTAGAGCTGATCTTAGTGATCAGCGGAGAGGGCGGCAATGTATTTTATCTTGTCTTCTGTCCCGTATATCTCGTTATGATCCTTTGTCTCTATCACAGGAATGTGAAGAACAGTATGCAACGGGTGGTAGAGCTCTATGGTATGAATCCCTTGATCTTTGCTGAGATCACCTCTGAGCAGGTACGTACCTTTGCTCCCAACGGTCACAGATCCGAGGTGTATTATTATCAGCTCAAGAAGGTCGTAACCACCAAGCACCTCATCCTCCTGTGGACCAATGCCAACCTTGTCCATGTACTCCACAAGGACGGCTTTGCCCCTGCAAGCTGTGAGGATTTCTTCCACCTGTTGGCAAGCAAGGGCATCAAGATCAAATAACAAGCAAAACGACATTCCGCAGATCCTGTTCACGGAATGTCGTTTTACAAAAAAGAAAGGAGAAGCACCTATGAATGTTCCGTCTTG
>JAFOZC010000235.1 GCA_017391305.1 Oscillospiraceae bacterium
GTAAGGGCCACGGAGTGTACCAGATGCATGGTGATGTCGGCGTTGTTTGCCAGCAGGTTTTGTACCGTTCCCAAAGGCGCTTCGTCTGTGTGGGGAGGGGCTTGACTTACGGTCTGCGCTCTTCCCATCGGAGCTTCGTCTGTGTGGGGAGGGGCTTGACTTACGGTCTGCGACCGTCCTATTGGAGCTTCGCCTGTGTGGGGGTAGGCTCGGCTTATGGTCTGCACACTTTGATGGGCGATGATGGCAGGGAAAATGTGACAGTGTGCGTCAAAAACTTTCATTACAGACGTTCTAAGACTGCCAAGAGGTATTCCCAGGTTCTTTGGACAGAGGCGATGCTCAGCCGTTCTCTGGAGGTGTGGATGTCATGCATTTGAGGGCCGAAGGATACGGCATCCAAGCCCGGCAGACGGTCACAGAACAGGCCGCATTCCAGACCTGCGTGGATGGCCTCTACCACGGGCTTGTGGCCGTAGAGGCTCTCGAAGGTGCTGACCATAGTATCGCGGAGGACGGATTCCTTCCGATACTCCCAAGCGGGATAGTGGCCGGATTCCTCATAGGCGGTATGATATTTCACAGCAAGGGCTCGGAGCTGTTCCAGAAGAGCTTCCTTTTCCTCATTGACAGAGGAACGGACGGAGAAGGCCATGCGGACATAGTCCTCGGTGGTTTCCAGAATGCCCAGATTCAGGGAGGTCTGTACCAGACCCTCGATATCCTTGCTCATGGCCTGTACTCCGTTGGGCAGGTCACAGAGCAGACCCATCACAGCGGCGGAGCAGTCCTCGGTAAGCATTTGTTCACAAAGAGCCTCTTCACAGGTGAAGCGAACCTCGGTCTCGCTTTCGGGAAGGGTCTTCTTAGCCTCTTCGCAGAGAGCGAAGAAACGGGTGGGGAAGTCTGCAAGCTCACAGCACACATAGGCGGTGCAGACACGGGGGATGGCATTGTCCTTACTGCCGCCATTGACGGACACCAGACGGATGGGGAGCTGAGAGAGGATGTTTCCCAAAACCTTATTGGCATTGGCTCTGCCCTTGTGGATCTCCACACCGCTGTGGCCGCCTAACAGGTCTTCCACAGAGACACGGTAGCACTTGCCGGCCTTCTCCCTGCGGAGGGACAGCTTGAAATCGCTTCTTGCGCCGCCGGCACAGCTAACGGTGAGAACGCCCTCATCCTCGGAGTCGCAGTTGAGGAGCAGTCTGCCTTGTAGCACAGACATATCCATAGCATCTGCGCCCAGCATGCCGATCTCTTCGTCTACGGTGAAGACACATTCCAAAGGGGGGTGCTTCAGGTCGGTGGCATCCAGCAGAGCCAGTGCATAGGCTACGGCAATGCCGTCATCGCCGCCTAAGGTAGTACCCTTGGCAAAAATATATTCTCCGTCATGGCACAGACGCAGACCGTCGGTGGAGAAGTCGATGTCACAATCTGGGTCCTTCTCGCATACCATGTCCAGATGACCCTGAAGGATCACGGTGGGGTGGTTCTCGTAGCCTTCCGTTGCGTCCTTGTAGATGACCACGTTGTTGCTGTCATCCTGAACATACTTAAGTCCCCGCTGCTGTGCGAAACGGACACAGTAATCGGAGATCCGCTTGGTATCCAGAGAGCCGTGGGGGATGCCGCAGAGCTCCTCAAAATAGTGCATCACAGCCTTGGGCTGCAGATCGGATAAAATCGCCATAGATAATGTTCCTTTCTCAGTAATAAAATAGTATAAGTCATTTATAGCATATTTTCACGGATTTTACAAGAGTATCTTTTTGGAGCGAAGGGCGCTGCGGAGGGCGGAGATATAGGCAGGGGAAGTGCCGCAGCAGCCGCCTATGAGGTTTGCACCGGCTTCTATGAGGGGAAGCATGTGCTGTGCGAAGGCTTCCGGAGACAGGGGGTAGATGGCTTCCCCAAGGTCGGAAATGACAGGCATGCCTGCGTTGGGCTTTACCAAAAGAGGAATGTGAATGAGCTGCCTTAGATTGCGTACAATAGATAGGAGCTGCTCGGGTCCCAGAGAGCAGTTCAGCCCTACGGCGGCGGCGCCCAATTCCTGCAGGGTCACGGCGGCCTCCAAGCAGTTGCCTCCGAAGTACAGGCCACCGTCTGCCTGAACGGTAACGGAGCACATGACCGGAAGCTTGCAGACGCTTGCGATGGCCTCTAAAGCAACGGTGCTTTCGTCAATGCCCAGCATGGTCTCGACCACGATGAGGTCTGCTCCGGCTTCGTACAGAGCTTGGGCTTGCTCCCGATAGATGTCAAAGAGACTGCTGTAGGTCATGCTTCCCAAGGGCTCTAAGGGAATGCCGGTGGTGGTCATGTCTCCTGCTACCAGAACCCCCTCCACCTGCTTGGAGAGTCTCACCAGCTCGGTGTTCAGCTCCTTGACCCGATCCTCCAAGCCATGCCGACTTAAGGAGTGGCGGTTGGCGCAGAAGGTGGGGGCATAGATGATCCGAGTGCCTGCGGCGGCATAGGAGCTTTGCAGATCCAGTATGCTCTGTGGGTGCTCACAGATCCATTGCTCCGGGCAGACCCCGATGGGCATGCCTGCTTTCATCAGGTTAGAGCCTGTTGCACCGTCCAATAGGACGGGGCCTTTTGTAAAAAGTTTGTAAAATTGATCTTTTGTCATAGCTTTCCTCCCTTTCTGTCCTATGTTTTATTGTACTCTCTTTTTTTGACTATTGCAAGAACTCTTTTTTTCTGCTATACTAATAAAAAATATTTATATATCAACAGGAGGAATCCCATGAAGAAAACCGTATTAAAGAAGTATGCAAAGCTCATTGCGACCGTAGGTGTCAATGTTCAGAAGGGACAGGAGGTCTTCATTACCGCCGAGCTGGATCAGCCGGAATTCGTGTACATGGTAGTGGAGGAATGCTACCGTGCCGGTGCAAAGAAGGTCGTTGTGGATTGGGACTATCAGCCCCTGACCAAGCTGACCTACCGCTGGCGCACCAACAAGACTCTGGCGGAGATGGCAGAGTATGAGGAAGCCCGTTGGAAGCACATGGCTGATAAGCTGCCCTGCCGCATCTATCTGGTATCCGAGGATCCCGACGGTCTGAAGGGTATCAATCAGGAGAAGATGGCAAAGGCCGCTCAGGCTCGCTACAAGATCATCAAGCCCTACCGTGAGCAGATGGAGAACAAGTATCAGTGGTGTATCGCCGCCGTTCCCGGTGCCGCATGGGCCAAGAAGCTGTTCCCCAAGCTCAGCAAGGCACAGGCCATTGAGAAGCTGTGGGAAGCCATCCTCTCTGCATCCCGTGTGACGGAGGATCCCATTCAGGCTTGGAAGGAGCATAACGAGGATCTGCAGAAGCGCTGTGCATACCTGAATTCTCTGGGCATCCAGACTCTGGAATATCGCAGCTCCAACGGCACTGACTTCCGTGTAGGTATGATGGAGCTCGGTGAGTTCAAGGGCGGCGGAGATACCTCTCTCAGCGGTATTTATTTTAACCCCAATATTCCCACAGAGGAATGCTTCATCTCCCCCAAGAAGGGTGAGGCAGAAGGCATCGTCTATTCCACCAAGCCCCTGTCCTATCAGGGTCAGCTTATTGAGAATTTCTCCATTCGCTTCGAAGGCGGCAAGGCTGTGGAAGTCCATGCAGAGAAGAACGAGGAGCTGCTCAAGCAGCTGATCTCTATGGACGAGGGTGCGGCCTATCTGGGCGAGTGCGCTCTGGTTCCCTACAATTCCCCCATCCAGAATTCCGGCCTGCTGTTCTACAACACCCTCTTTGACGAGAATGCCGCCTGCCATCTGGCACTGGGCAAGGGCTTTGCCGATACGATCCAAGGCTTCGAGAACCGCACTCTGGAAGAATGCAGAGCAATGGGCCTCAACGAGTCTATGGTTCACGAGGACTTCATGATCGGCGCAGAGGATCTGGATATTGACGCACACACCCGTGACGGCAAGGTGGTTCCCATCTTCCGCAAGGGCAACTGGGCTTTCTGATCGGGTCAGCTTTCCTATTTAGTCATATGAGGTGAATGCTTATGAATTTTCATACAGAACCTTTGAGTGAAGTCTATTCCCAATTGGACACAGACCAGTGGGGCTTAGATCCCAAGAAGGTGGAGGCTCGTCGGGAGAAATACGGTCTCAACGAGCTGAAGCAAGCGAAGAAAAAGACCAATTTCCAGCGTTTCTTAGATCAGTTCAAGGATGCTATGATCATCATCCTTCTGGTCGCCGCCGCCATTTCCTTTGTCATTGCCTGTGTCGAGGGCAATCCCAAGGAATTCTTTGAGCCCGGCCTGATCCTTCTCATCGTTGTCCTCAATGCCATCCTCGGCGTTATGCAGGAAAGTAAGGCAGAGAAGGCGCTGGAAGCCCTGAAAAGCATGTCCGCTCCTCACTGCCGTGTGATCCGTGAGGGTCAGGAGCAGGTCATCGAGTCCTCTCAGCTGGTTCCCGGTGACATCATTCGTCTGGAAGCCGGTGACTTCGTCCCCGCAGATGCCAGATTGATCAAGAGCGTGAACCTGAAGTGCGAGGAATCCGCCCTCACAGGTGAATCCGTTCCCTCCGAGAAGGATGCCTCTGCTGTGATCGAGGAAAAAGCGCCTCTGGGTGATCGCAGTAACATGATCTACTCCGGCTGCTCCGTCAGCTACGGTACTGCCATGGCAGTGGTCACCGCCACCGGCATGGATACGGAGATGGGCAAGATCGCAAACCTCCTCTCCTCTGAGGAAGAGGGTCAGACCCCCCTGCAGAGAAAGCTCGCTCAGCTGGGCAAGTACCTGGGCTTCCTGGCTCTGGGCGTTTGTGCCATCATCTTTGTCATCGGCTTGATCTCCGATCTCCATCCTATGGAGATCTTCATGACCGCAGTGTCTCTGGCAGTTTCCGCCATTCCCGAGGGTCTGCCTGCCATCGTTACCATCGTTCTTTCCATCGGTGTCCAGAGAATGGCAAAGCGGAATGCTGTCATTCGCAGACTGCCTGCGGTGGAAACCCTGGGCGGCGCTTCCATCATCTGCTCCGATAAGACCGGTACTCTGACCCAGAACCGCATGACCCTTATGAAGGCCTACAACGATCAGGGCCTTTACGAGGATATCAGCAGAGAGAATTCCTCGGAGATCCGCAAGCTGTTAGGCTATGCTACCCTGTGCTGTGACGGTTCTATTCGCTTCGAGAACGGTCAGGTTCAGCACATCGGCGATCCTACGGAAACCGCCATCATTCTGGCCGCTCACAACAACGGTCTGGAACAGGGAGAGCTGAACAAGCGTTATCCCCGTGTGGCAGAGCTTCCCTTCGACTCCGACCGCAAGCTTATGACCACCGTCAACGAGATCGACGGCAAGCTCATGGTCATCGTCAAGGGCGCTTTCGATATGATGACCCCCCGTTGCATCAAGGGCGATTTGGAAAAGGCCAGAAAGATGAACGAGGAAATGAGCTCCTGCGCTCTGCGTGTGATCGCTGTGGCTTATAAGGAGATCAAGGAGCTGCCCAAGGATCTGAATACTCTGGAGCAGGATCTGATCTTCATGGGTCTGGTGGGTATGATCGATCCTCCCAGACCGGAATGTGCCGAGGCTGTCCGTACCTGCCTCCGTGCAGGCATCAAGCCCGTCATGATCACCGGTGACCACGTTGTTACCGCATCCGCTATTGCAAAGGCTCTGGGTATTCTCCAACCCGGTCAGAAGGCCATCACCGGCGCACAGCTCGATGCCATGACCGATGAGGAGCTGGATGCAGAGGTTGCCAATATCTCTGTCTATGCCCGTGTTTCTCCCGAGAATAAGATCCGCATTGTCAAGGCTTGGCAGCGGAAGGAGCAGATCGTTGCTATGACCGGTGACGGTGTCAACGACGCTCCCGCTCTGAAGGCCGCCGACATCGGCTGTGCTATGGGTATCACCGGCACCGATGTTGCCAAGGGCGCTGCAGATATGACCCTGTCCGATGACAACTTTGCCACCATCGTTGAGGCTGTCAAGGAAGGCAGAGGTATCTACAACAACATCAAGAAGGTCGTTGGCTTCCTGCTGGGAACCAACATCGGTGAAGTCATCACCGTATTCTTTGCCATGCTCCTGTGGCGGAAGACCCCCCTGCTGTCTATGCAGCTGCTGTGGATCAATCTGGTCACAGACTCCCTGCCTGCCATCGCTCTGGGTATGGAACCCATCGAAAAGGGCATCATGGATGAAAAGCCCCGTCCCAAGAAGGAAGGTCTCTTCGCTCACGGTCTGGGTGTCCGTGTGGTGCTCCAAGGCTTCATGTTCGGTATTTTGTCCCTCCTTGCCTATCGCATCGGCGAGAATGCCGGCGGAGAGCAGGGCGGTCAGACTATGGCCTTTACCGTATTGGCTCTGTGCCAGATCGTTCAGGCCTTCAATATGCGTTCCGACCACTCTCTCTTTAAGATCGGTGTCTTCGGCAACAAGACTCTGAACAAGGCCGCTCTCATCTCTCTTGCACTGATGGTTCTGGTGCTCTTTACCCCCGTCCGCAAGGCCTTCGGCCTGTTGCTCCTGCCTGCCTCCATGTATCTCATCGCTCTGGGACTGATTTTCGTCCCTCTGGTAGTCATGGAATTGGCAAAAGCACTGAAGCTCATCAAGCACAAAAAGCACTGATCTCCCCATAATACAAACAGGGCCGTCCCGGATCTAATCCCCGGGACGGCCCTTTCTCTTTGTGGTACACACAGCAGCTCATCTTGTGAAATGTTTGCATCATTCCCCATAGCGCCAAGGACTCGGTGCGGTGGATCTGAAGGTAGCCTGTCGGTAGAATCGGTGCAGTGAGCCCTCTCAGGCGCTTCGCGCCAGCTCTCCCGGAGGGAGAGCCAAGGGCTTGGTGGGTGTCGGTGGACGGAGCGTTAAATCCTGTTTTTGGGTACTGCTTAAAGTTCGCACACAGCCCTTGCCTCTCCCTCCGGGAGAGGTACCTCCCGAAGGGAGGGGGAGAGGGATGTGCAGACAGTAAGTGGTGGGGTACAGTTTCGTATGGCGGATCGGTGCGGTGGTTCTATGGATAGATTGTAGGTGGAATCGGTGCGGTGATCCCTCTCAGGCGCTTCGCGCCAGCTCTCCCGGAGGGAGAGCCAAGGGTCTGGTGGGCATCGGTAGACGGAGGAAGAGGCAAGGGTGCGGTGGGAATTGGTAGACGGAGCGAAAAGTCCCGGTTTACCGAACTGAGGGGGAAGTCCGAGAGGGGGAAGTCCGAGAGGGGGAAGTCTGAGAGAGGGGAAGTCTGAGAGGGGGAAGTCTGAGAGGGGGAAGTTGTGGAAAAAAGACTTCGTATGGAAATTTCCAATTAATTGGAAATTGTCCTTGACTTTTGTTCCTTCTATTGGGTACAATAGAATTGTTCCGGAAAAAATCGAATTTTTTGGAGGTGATTTCCCTATAACGATTATTACTTTATAAAATTCCGCAACATTCTTGAAAAATTCTGAAAATCTGAAAGAAAGGCAGACTACCACTATGAAAAAACGCATTTTCGCATTTTTCCTGACTCTGGCACTGCTTTTGACACTGCTTCCGGTGCAGAGCTTTGCTGCTGTGACCTCCTTAAAGGGCAGTGGTACGGAGACGGATCCCTACAGGCTGAGCAATGCAGAGGAGCTGGTTTTTGCGGCTGAGCAGATGAACGCAGGAACTGCCGCCTATGTGGGCAAGTTCTACAGCCTCACCGCAGACATTGACCTGTCTAAGGCAGGCTCTTTCCCCATGATCAAGAGCTTTACCGGTGTCCTGAACGGCATGGGTCATACCATCAAGAACCTGACCGTAACGGATACCACCGGGACAGTTCCCTCTAACGGCTACGGCATCGGCTTCATTCACAAGAATTCCGGCACGGTTCGTGACCTGAGCTTTGACGGGGCGGTGATCACCTCTGTAGCCAACGCCCAGGGAAACGGCAATTCCGGTGCCGCCGTTGTGGCGGCTGAGAACTGTCAGGGTGCGGTTATCGCCAATGTAACTGTCAAGAATTCCAAGGTAGATGCGCCCAAGGTACCCAAGACCGCCGCCATTGCCTCCATGAACTCCCGTTCTGCCAACACCACAGGTACGGTCATTGCCACCATTGAGAACTGTGCGGTCATGGATACGGTTCTGATCGGCGGCCCCCGTGCGGTCGGCAATGCCTACGGCCTTATGCAGGGCGCCATTGCAGGCTATCACGGCTCTTCCGTGATCCGCAACTGCTTCGTGTCCAATGTGACCCTGCAGGCCGCAAGTGAGACAGCCAGCCCCTATCACGCAGGCTACATCTGCGGCTACGCCGCAGGCGGTGTGATTGACGGCAATGTGGTGGCATCCGGCAAAATTGAGCGTTTGACTCCCGCTGCACAGCAGAGCTTCACCAATGTCCGTAGCGGCGGTATTTGCCCCTCTACCAACAGCTATTACGGTGCGATTGATCGGACCAAGGGCAATCTCATCGATGTGACCAATGCGCCCAATAACGGCAGTTTTACCATTATGGGCAAGACCACGGATGGACAGAGCCTGAGCAAGCAGGAGACCTTCGAGGCTCTGGGATGGGATATGTACGCTGTGTGGAAGATGGAAGGCGGCATCCCCGTGATCCGCACCCCCGAAGAGCGCAATGCCCTGACTCTGGAGGGTGCAGGTACTGCCGAAGATCCCTATCGGATCGCTACGGCTCAGGATCTGGTGGATGCGGCCAAGGCACTGAACGACATGGACAGCCGTGTAGTAGGCGCACACCTTGCCTTGGTAGCGGATATCGATATGTCCGGCATCAATTTCACCCCCATCAATACCTTCAGCGGTGTCCTTGACGGACAGGGACATAAGATTTCTAACTTCACCATCAACGATCCCACTACCGGCACGCAGGATGCCAACTACCGTGTGGCCTTTATCCGCATCAACAACGGTACGGTGCAGAATCTGGTGTTCCAAGCCCCCCGTATTAGCACCCAAGCGCTGTCTACCGGTGGTTATTCCGGCGCGGCTGTCATTGTCGGTGACAACGCTCACGGCAGTGTGATCTCCCGTTGTATGGTTCTGGGCGGCATCGTTGAAGCCCCCAATCTGCCCAAGGCGGCAGGCATCGCCGTCATGAATGCCCGTACCAATAATATTAATGCTACTATCAGCAGGTGCGTCTTTGTAGGCGACTTGATCTGTGGCCCTCGTGCCGGTGCTTACGGCCCTCAGACCGGCGGTATTGCGGCATACAGCGCCACCAGCACCATTGAAAACTGCCTGGTCAGCGCAGACATTACCGTAAAGTCCAATGACAGCATTCAGTCCACCGTGGTCAATGCAGGCGGTGTCTGCGGCTACATTAACAGTGTGACTTTCGCCAAGAATGTGGTCTACGGCGGTTCTATTACCATTGAGGGAACGCCCGCTACCAAGCATGTGGGAAGGATCTACGGCTATAATGCCTTCAATAACGGCAGCTTTACGGAGAATCTGGCATACGAAGGCTTCACCCTTGACGGACAGACCGTTCCCACTATGGACAAGCAGAACGGCGCATCCGTTTCCCAACAGGCGCTCTTGGATCCCGATACCTACGAGGCTCTGGGCTGGGACTTCGATGTGGAATGGGCTATGAACAGCGCTACGACCTATCCTGACAAGTACCCTGTCCTGACCTACGGCAGCTACAGCGCTTCTCCCATTCACAACCTGACCGCTGTGCTCAGCGGAGAGAACGGCAGTGCTGTTTCCTTTAGCTGGTACTATGTCAGCGGCAAGACCATGAGCATCCGCTTGGCTACCGCAGAGGACTTCAGTAACGGCAGAACCTATACCGCCACTGCTCGGGGCGCACGTTATATCCGTGAGGTCACCGATCTGAATCCCAACACTACCTATTATTATCGGGTAGAGGGAGACGGTCAGGTATCTCAGACAGGCACCTTTACCACCGGCTCCGACGAGGGAAGCTTCACCTTCCTGACCTTAGGCGATACAGAGGCCAAGGATATCTTTGAAGCCAATGTTGCGGGAGATACCCTCACTGCGGCACGGAATATGGTTCCTCATGCCGCCTTCCTCCTCCATACCGGTGACTTTGTGACCGGTAGCCGTGGAGCAGAGGGCTGGAAGGAATTCCTCTTCTGCGCTTCCGACTCCCTGTACAAGCTGCCTCTCGTTCCCACCAAGGGTGAGGAGGACACTGCCTTTGCAGAATATTTCTATCTGAAGAACAGCTATTACAGCTTCGACTACGGCAATGCCCATATGATCGTGCTGGACACCGAGGCTCTGACGGATACCCAGCTTGCATGGCTCAAGAACGATGTTGCCAAAACCGATCGGGAATGGGTGATCCTGTCCATGCACAAGGGCCCCTATACCTCCGGCTCTCATGCCGAGGATGCTGAGATCAAGGCTCTGCGTGAGCTGTTCATCGGAGAACTGGATGACTTAGGCATCGACCTGGTGATCCAGGGACATGATCATATTGTGGGACATACCTATGATCTCAAGGACGGGGAGCTTACGGGCAGACCTGTCTACACCGAGACCCTCAAGGGCAAGCGCTTCGACTACACCGTAGATGCTACGGGAACGGTCTACATGATGTCCGGCACTGCTGGCGTAGAGCAGGGGACACAGATGGATGTCAGCGATCTGGATGCATATATCCTGAAATTTGCCCGTTCCGCAGGCTCTCGTACTGCCCAGACCTTCGCCTCTGTTACCGTAGAGGCTGACCGCCTGAGAGTGGACAGCTATGAGCTCCACGGGGCTTTGGGCGCAACCTTGGTAGAGGGCTTTGGCATTGACAGACAGATCTCTAAGGTGGAGAATCTCATTGCACAGGGGAGCTTTACTGCCGCCCGTACCGCCTATAACGCCCTGTCCTCTGCACAGAAGGCACAGGTCGGCAATGTGTCCGAGCTGATCCTTGCAGAGGGTGCTGCCCTCTTGACCGACGGCGGTGCATGGCTGGACGAGACTGCACTGCAGCGCCGCAGTATCCTGATCCATAACGATACAGATAACGCCTTTACCCATGTTCCCGTCTTGGTGAAGGTAGAGAGTGTACCCTCCCGTACTATGGCCTTCTATACCACAGAGGGAGAGGCTCTGCCCTTTGAAGTCGAATCCTATGCGCCCACGGGAATCAGCCTGATTTGGGTCAAGATCCCTTATGTCCCTGCAGAAGGGGCAGCGGGTCTCTGGGTCTATTTCGGCGGTCGGAAGGGCTGTGAGGACGGACAGGCTGTTTGGTCAGACAGCTATGCTCTGGTAGAGCATTTTGCCCAATTGGATGGGAAGACCGACTCCACCGGCACACAGCAGGGTACGGTCAAGGGACAGCTCCATACCTCCGATCTGGCAGGCAACAAGGGTGCTTCCTTTGACGGCAACAGCTCCGTCATTTACGACAGCATCGGCGATGACTTCAATCAGATCAGTGTCAGCGCTCTGGTATCCATGTCTGCGGAGGCTGTGAACGGCAGTGCGGGCATCGTCTCCAAGCATATTTTGGCAGATCCCACGGGGAAGAATGCCTACCTTCTGGGCATCAACAACGAGGGCAAGCTCCACACCCAATTCGGCTGTGTGTGGTGGCGTGACAATCAGGCAAGACAGCGGGAGTATGTGTCTCAGCTCTTGGCAGACGGTGAGCCCCACCTGATCACCGTGACCTACAACGGCTTTACCGTAGAGACCTATGTAGACGGCAAGAGCGTGGCATGGGAAACCGTGTTCATCGAGAGCACCGCATTGCAGAACAAGAATATCCCCACCACCATCGGTGCTTACTCTCCCATGCTGGGCGATAGCGCTGTTACCGGCGGTTTTCAGGGTAGTATCTATGATGTGCAGATCAGTGGCGCACGAACCAACGATCAATGGGAGGCCTTCCGTTATGCCACCATCCTTGGAGATGCTGTGACAGTGGGACAGGCTGAGACCAAGGGGGCTCTGGCACTGACCGTGGACGCCGCTACCCGTTCTGTCCGAGCAGAAGCAGGGAAGCAGGCCCTTTCCGTGATCCTCAGCACTGAGGCTGTCCTTTTTGCGGAGGTCAACGGCAGAGCTGTGGAGCTGGGCGCTGTAAAGGCAGGACAGACTACCTTGCAGATCCCTGTTGTGGGAAGCGGTGCGCAGACCGTGACCCTCACTGCACAGGCAGGGGAACAAAGGGTTAGCGCACAGCTCACCCTCTCTGCTACAGACACCACCGCACCGGAAAGCCCTGAGCTGTCTGCCTCCGAGGATGGTACTGTCCACGTGCAGACCAAGGAAGCCGAGGGAGATGAGCTGACGGTGGAATTCACTGTCGTTCCAGCCATTTCCTTAAGCGCAGAGAATACCAAGGTGGCACAGGGCAGTACCTCGGACAAGACGCCCGATGCCGTGGATCCTGCTTCCCTGACTTATGCAGAGCTGTCCGACACACTGACCACCACGGTCACCGACGGCACGAACCCCTATCAGATCTATCGGGTGAGCCTTACAGAGGAGCAGCGGGCCTACGGTGCATGGCGCTTCTTCTGGGAAGGACAGTCCTCCCGTCAGATCCATGCCTATGCCTATGACCTTGTACAGAGACAGTGGGTGAAGCTGGCCTCTACCAAGGGCTCTGAGGAGCTTTCCCTCCATATTTTGGTGGAAGGCACACAGTACGCACAGGACGGTACCTTATATCTCATGCTCTTCCGCGGTATGGGACAGGAGCTCTCCCATATGACCTCCTTCGCACCGGAGGACGGACAGTATGACTTCACCATGTTCTGGAACTCCGATACCCAGTATATGGGCCAGTTTGCAGAGGAAACGGTCTATCACCAGTATCGGTGGATCGCTGAGACCTTTGCAGAGAACAAGGGTGTCATTACCTTCAATACCGGCGACATTGCAAACCGCTCCAACCTCCGCTATGACTACAACTGGAAGTCTGTGGACAAGTCTTACGAGATCTTCGAGGAGGCAGGGATCCCCTATACCCTGTGCTGGGGCAACCACGATATCAATTACGACGGCAGACCCAACGAGAGCCGATATTATCAGACCTACTTCCCCACAGATCGCTTCGCAGACAATGCCGGGGATTGGGAGGTCTCCTTCGCTCCCGACTCCGTAACAGGCACTACCAGCCGTGCTATGGCTCTGAAGCAGACCCTGAAGGGTGCGAAACTCATGCTCCTGTCTCTGGCTTACGAAAACCGTCTGTCTGCAACAGATCTGGATTGGGCAGAGGAGATGGTGAAGAGCCATCCCGACTATACCGTGATCCTGCTGACCCATACCTATTCCGATGATGCAGGGATCTTGACAGGCACGATCCGTAGCCGTCTTGTGGATGTGTATGAGAATATTCGTCTGGTCCTCAACGGCCACTTTGACGGCGCATCTACCTATAAGATGGCAAACGGCGGCTTCGCTGTGCTTCAGGATTATCAGGGCGAGGGCGGCGGCATCAAGCATGGCGGCCAGGAATTCCTGCGGCTGATCCGCTTCGATGTGGAGAATGATCTGGTTTACTTCCACACCTACTCCCCCTTGACCGGGGAGACCCTGTCCCCCTACGGCGCAGGCCTTGACCCTGCCGCAGAGGGCTTGTATCAGAAGAACGGTGACGAATTTGCCATCTCCCTGAAGCTGGGCGGCGATCAAAGCCGAAGCTTTACCACCACCTCTCTTGCAATGTCCGGGGCAGAGCCCCTTGAGGTACAGGCCCTGACAGTGGTCGAGGGAGAAGCTGCTTCTCTGAAGCCTGAGGGTCTGAGGGCAGGGGAGCAGTACCTGTGCTATGTCCGTCTGAGAGACAGCAGTGACAATGTGACGGAAAGCCGCAGTATTTCCTTCACGGTAAAGGAGGAGGAAAAGCCTCAGGAGGACAGCAGTCTGAAGATCAACCACACCCTGAACCTTGCCAGCGATATTTCTGTGAATCTGGCGGTGTCCAAGGCCCTGTTGACAGGCTTCGATATGACCGGTGTCTATGTGGAATCCACTTTAGATGTTTATGAGGGAAATACCAAGACAGGGACAAGAACCTTCCGCCTGTACCCCGTGGAGCAGGGAAGCTATTATTACTTCACCCTCAACGGCTTGACCGCAGTGAATATGAATGACCGTATCCGTTCCGTCCTTTACGGAACGAAGGAGGGAAAGAGCTATTGTTCCCCTGTGGATGATTACAGCATTGCAGACTATGCCTATTCCCAGCTGGAGAAGGCAAAGGCAAGCAGGGAGCTGAAGATCCTCTGTGCAGACCTGCTCCGCTACGGCTCGGCGGCACAGATCTATAAGGGCTACCGTACAGATGCCCTTGCAGACAGCGCTATGAGCGAAAGCCACAGAGCCCTGCTGACCGATTTGGAAGGGGTGGAATTTGCCAATGTCAACAGAATTCTGGATGATTTGGAGCTGCCTGAGGTCACTTGGGTAGGCAAGGCTCTGGATCTGAATTCCAAGGTCACGCTGAGGTTTATTTTCCATCCCGGTAGCTACGCAGGCCCCATAGAGGAGCTGAGGCTGAAGGTGCGCTTCACAGACCACAGCGGAAGCATCCGGGAGCAGTGGGTCACGGAAGCCCAAAGCTATGACAGCGAAAAGGGAAGATATGCCTTTGACTTCGACGGCCTCTTAGCCGCGGAGCTCCGTACCGTAGTAGCCGTACAGGTCTACCACGGGGACAAGCCCCTGTCCTGCACCATGGAGTACAGCCCCGATACCTACGGAAATAACAAGAAGGGCGACCTTCTGACCCTCTGCAAGGCGCTGTTTGCCTACAGTGACAGCGCAAAGAGCTACTTTAGCGCTTAAGTAACAGACTTCCTCGGAATGCAAGCCCCCCTCTCAAGGCTAAGCCCTTGGGAGGGGGGGCAAGGGAAGAAAAAAGGAAAAATTATTTTGAAAAAATGCAAAAAAAGTATTGACAAATAAGAAAATTGTGCTATAATGTCTGAGGTTGCCAAAGACAGCAGGGGGCGCAAAGCCGTAAGTCCTGCCGAGGTTACACAGAAGATTCTTTTTCATAAGATTTTTGTGTCCTCATGTCTTTTGGCATGAGGATTTTTTTCGGAGGTGACAACATTGCCCAACATCAAGGTACTTGAAAACAAGAAGGCAATCGTTGATGCTCTGTCTGAGAAGCTGCAGAATGCTACTTCCGCAGTTTTCGTTGATTACAAGGGCATCACTGTCGCACAGGATACCGAGCTCCGCAATAAGTTCCGTGAGGCCGGCGTGGACTACACCGTCGTTAAGAACACCCTGACTCGTTTCGCCGCTAACAAGATCGGCTACAGCGAGTTTGACGAAGTGCTCAACGGCACCACTTCTCTCGCCGTCACCACCGGTGACCCCATTGCCCCCGCTCGTATCGTATGCGAGTTTGCTAAGAAGAACAAGAACGTTCTGAAGATCAAAGGTGGTCTCGTAGAAGGTAAGGTCATGACCATCGACCAGCTCAAGGGCTTCGGCGAGCTTCCCTCCAAGGATGCTCTTATCGCTCAGGTTCTTGGCACTTTCCTGGCTCCCATTTCTTCCCTGGCATTTGTGCTTGATCAGATCCGCCAGCAGAAGGAAGGCCCCGCTCCTGCCGCAGAAGCAGAAGCTTAATCACACCACATATATTACTTTAGGAGGATATTACAATGTCTGAAAAGATCGCTAACCTGATTGAAGAAGTAAAGGGCCTGTCCGTTCTGGAACTGGCTGAACTCGTACACGCTCTGGAAGACACCTTCGGTGTTTCCGCTGCTGCCGCTGCTGTTGCCGGCCCCGCTGTTGCTGCTGAGCCCGTAGAAGAGAAGACCGAATTCGACGTTATCCTGAAGGATTGCGGCGCTTCCAAGCTGAATGTCATCAAGGTCATCCGTGCCGCTACCGGCCTGGGCCTGAAGGAAGCTAAGGAAATCGCTGACAACTGCCCCAAGACCCTGAAGGAAGCTATCTCCAAGGAAGACGCAGAGAAGCTCGCAAACGACCTGAAGGAAGCCGGCGCAACTGCAGAGATCAAGTAATTGATTCTTTCCAAACCCCACAACGAGAGCAACTTCGGTTGCTCTCGTTTTCTAATACCCTTCCGATCTGCTGACATTTCCATTGCGGATCGTTATATTTATAGCTCCTACCGATCCGCCGACATCTCCAATGCGGATCGTTATATTTATAGCCCCCACCGATTCCACCTATTTACTACTCACAGAACTACTGAACGAATCCCTCATACGAAACTGCATTCCTATACGAACTGTCTGCACATCCCTCTCCCACTCCCTA
>JAFOZC010000236.1 GCA_017391305.1 Oscillospiraceae bacterium
GGAAGATAACGGGCTTCTTGCAGCGGTCATGGTGGGGATAGGAGTGGATGATCTCCTCGGAAGCGAACAGCATGCCGCTCTCTTCCATGTCGGCCTTGATGACGGGATTAGACTCTTCGGTCTTGAGCCCTGCGTACTTGCCTGCGGGGTCGAAGTCGGAGCCGCCCTTGCCGCCGCCGATGGGCAGGCCGGTCAGGGAGTTCTTGAAGGTCTGCTCGAAGCCCAGGAACTTGATGATGCCTTCGTAAACATTGGGCTGGAAGCGCAGGCCGCCCTTGTAGGGGCCGATAGCGCCGTTGAACTGGCAACGGTAGCCGGTGTTGGTATGGGTCTGGCCATTGTCGTCAACCCAGCATACACGGAAGGTGAACATACGCTCGGGCTCGACCATACGGCCCAGGAGGTCAACCTTTTCGTACTCGGGATGCTTGTCGATGACGGGAGACAGGGAGGACAGAACCTCTTCTACAGTCTGGACAAACTCGGGCTGGTTGGCATACTTCTTTCTAACATCCTCGATAGTGCGCTGTACATAAGCATTCATAGTATGAATCTCCTTTGTTATATTTATAGTCAGCGGGATTAGAAATTCTCAATGATGGAAACGATCTCGGAGCCAATGCGCTTCTGAGCTTCCTGAGTAGCCGCACCGATGTGGGGGGTGCAAGCAACCATAGGATGGCTGTACAGAGCGTGGTTGGTAGCAGGCTCCTCTGCGAAGACGTCCAGGCCTGCACCGCGAACCTTGCCACTTTCCAGAGCAGCCAGGAGTGCATCCTCGTCTACGTTGGTGCCACGGGAGGTGTTGACGATCACAACACCGTCCTTCATCTTGGCAATGTTCTCTGCGGAGATCAGCTTGCCGCCGTCAACAGCGGGAGCATGGACACTGATAAAGTCGGACTTTGCCAGCAGCTCTTCCATCTCCACATAGGGGATGCCCATCTGCTCTTCGATGCCGGGAATGTGGAAAATATCGAAAGCAACAACATCCATGCCGATGGCCTTTGCCATCTTGCCCAGAGCCTGACCGATACGGCCGAAGCCTACGATACCCAGGGTCTTGCCGCAGAGCTCGATGCCCTTGCCGTAAGCCTTCTTCTCCCACTTATCCTCACGCATGGTGTGACCTGCGATGGAGATGTAACGGGAGCAAGCAAACATCAGGCCCATAGCCAGCTCGGCAACGGACTGGGAGGAAGCACGGGGGGTGTTCATGACCTTGATGCCGTTCTCCTCGGCATACTTGACGTCGATGTTGTCAACGCCTACGCCGCCGCGGATGATGAGCTTCAGGTTGCTGCCCTTAGCCTCGTCAATGTGGTTTGCACGAACCTTGGTCTTGGAGCGGACGACCACTACATCGAAGTCACGGAGCGCTGCGCCCAGCTCTTCGGGAGCATAGAACTGCTCTACGACCTCGTGACCCTGTGCCTGCAGGGCAGCAATGGCGGACTTGTCCATTCCGTCGGTAACAAGAATACGCATTTGTTAAACTCCTTTTATAATATGATAAATAAGCTGAACTTACTTGTTCTCTTCCTCGAACTTCTTCAGGCAATCTACCAGAGCCTCAACGCCTTCCTTGGGCATTGCGTTATAGGTGGAGGCACGGAGACCGCCAACGGACTTGTGGCCCTTCAGGTTCTCGAAGCCTGCTGCCTTGGTGTAAGCAACGACCTTTGCATCCAGCTCTGCATCGCCGGTGACGAAGGGGATGTTCATGAGGGAACGAGATTCCTTCTCAACAGTGCCCTTGAACATAGCGGACTGATCCAGGAAGTCATACATGACCTTGGCCTTGTCCTCGTTGATCTCCTGCATCTTCTCCAGACCGCCCAGGTTCTTCAGGTACTTGAAGACCTTGCCGCAGACATAGATGGCCCAGCAGTTGGGGGTGTTGTACATGGATCCTGCATCGTTGTGGGTCTTGTAGGACATGTAAACGGGAGTCTTGGGATCCAGATCCTCACGGATCAGATCCTCACGGATGATGACCACGACCATGCCGGCGGGGCCAACATTCTTCTGTACGCCTGCATAGATCAGACCGTAGTCAGCTACGTTGCAGGGCTTGGACAGGAACATGGAGCTCTGGTCGGAAACCAGGATCTTGCCCTTGGTGTCGGGGAGCTTGTTCCAGGTAGTGCCGTGGATGGTCTCGTTCTCGCAGATGTAAACATAGTCCGCATCCTCGGGGATGTCCAGATCGGAGCAATCGGGGATGTAGGAGTAGTTCTTATCCTTAGAGGAAGCGGCAACGATAACTTCGCCATACTTCTTGGCCTCGGAAATAGCCTTCTTGGACCATGCACCGGTCTCAACGTAAACAGCCTTGCCGTTCTTCATCAGGTTCATGGGGATCATGGCGAACTGGAGGGTTGCGCCACCCTGGATGAAGAGGACTCTGTAATTGTCGGGAATACCCATCAGGTCACGGAGATCCTGTTCAGCCTCGTCAATGATCTGCTGATAAACCTTGGAACGGTGGGACATTTCCATGACACCCATACCGGCGCCACGGTAGTTGAGGATTTCGTCACGAATTTCTTCCAGAACAGGAACGGGCATCGTGGCAGGGCCTGCAGAGAAGTTGTAAGAACGGTTGTACATGAATGCACCTCCATAGTATTTTTGGGCACGCATACCCATCATCTTAAGTATACGACAAGGAAGAGAAATAATCAAGTGTTAAATGCTGAATTTTTACGATATTCACAAAATATTCCTCTTTTTTGCTATTTCCTTTTCATGTTTTAAAGAGCCTTTGCCCTTCCCCCCCCATGTCCCTGCGGAAGCCCACGGCAATCTCCCCCGTCACGCTTATGCTATGAGCCGCCGCCTACATGCCTCATCTTTGACAGCGATTCCCATCCGGTCTGCGGTAAGCCTGCCACAGACCGAGTAACAGATCCCTTCGGTATGAGCCGTTGCCACAACCTCTTTGCTCACCGCTGTCGGGGGGCTATGCGGTGCATAGCCCCCTTGCTATGGAGCTGTGTTGGGCTCTAAAAGGGGGGTAGCATCCTGTCCATCCCCGCCCCCTCTTACCCTACAAGGTGCGGCGGTATTTCCTTTGGGTCGCCATACCGCCACGGATATGGCGCTCGGCCTTGTTGACCTCCAGGATCTGTTTTACCTGCCCGTAAAGGCTGTGGTTGATGTAAAATAAGCGGTCTGAGATATCCTTATGTACCGTGGATTTGCTGATACCGAATTCCTTCGCCGCGGCACGTACCGTTGTCTGATTCTCGATGATGTACACAGCCAAATCGCAGGCGCGCTTTTCCATTGCTTCATTCATATAAAAACCCCCTTAGCTGTGTCTTCAAAACAGACTATGCAAAGAGAGTGCAAAATATGTTCCCCCGTTCCCCCAAGGCCGCCCCACCGATCCCTTCCTACAGCGAAGAGAAACCGAAATTTCACGCTCCGTCTACCGATGCCCACCAAGCCCTTGGCTCTCCCTCCGTCTATCGATGCCCGCCAAGCTCTTGGCTCTCCCTCCGGGAGAGCTGGCGCAAAGCGCCTGAGAGGGCTCACTGCACCGATTCTTCCGACAAGCTACCCTCAGATCCACTGCACCGATTCCTTATACGAAACTGCATTCCTGCACGAACTGTCTGCACATCCCTCTCCCCCTCCCTTCGGGAGAGCTGGCGCGAAGCGCCTGAGAGGGCTCACTGCACCGATTCTATGTACGAGCTGCATTTCTATACGAACTGTCTGCACATCCCTCTCCCCCTCCC
>JAFOZC010000237.1 GCA_017391305.1 Oscillospiraceae bacterium
CCTTACGGCAAGGGGCTTGACAGCGGGTGTTATTCCCCTCGACAGCTCGCCGCTCTGGAGCTTTAATCGTAACGGTAGCCCCTACGCGGCTCCCTTGGCGGGGCTCCCCGCCCCCCGTCCCTTCGGCTCTGCGCCTTCGGCTCTGCGCCTTCGGCGCGTGCCTCGGAATTCCGCGCTCCGCTCGGGCCTCGGGGGGGCACGGCCAGACAGGTTCAGCTAGGGCTCGCGAGCTCGCCCTGGCTTCCCCTGTCTGCCCTTTGGGGCGCATCGCCCCCCCTCGTCTCGTCCGCCTGCGGCGGGGCTTTCGTGGGGGCTTCGCCCCCACACCCCCCTACTCCCTACTACAGACATTTTGCTATTACGGATGTTTCTCCCCCTACCCCCTCCCGTCCCCCGCCCCCGCAGGGGGTCGGGGGAAGCGCCGGGGCTTCGGCAACGCTCCGCAAGCGGAGCGCTTTTTTATCCGCTTATTTGTATATGCGTGATTATTCGTCACTTTGTCAAAATTGGATCCGCTTAAATGTGCGTGATTATTTGTCACTTTTTCTAAATTCGAAACGTTTCTCCCTATACTTGCTCCCACAGTCGCGCGCATTGAAATTTTCTTTTTGTCACACGAGCGCAACAAAACATCTTTATTTTGTTGCGTTCGGTTTGTAGGGCAAGGGGTAGCTTAACAGAATCCCCTCTCTCTCGGATTTTCTAAAGGCTTGAATAAACGGATTGAAAGACGAAAGTTCTCACTGTGAACGGAGCATACACTATAGCAGTTCGGCAATTTGTATTCGCATTGGTTGCTATAGAGAATCCTCTCATCTGCTGCAACAATCCACCGGACTGTCATTCACTACCGCCGACACCGCTTCGCTAACCCTTTACACAAGGGAGCCTTTGGACGTCCGACATTTCCAAAGGATAGTGATTTAGAGAGTTAACGGAGTACTGCGCCGGTGTTTGGAAACTAAAAACAGATCGATAATACTGTTTCTTGATAAAATGATTTGAAAACCATTTTATTGCAGGAAAATATCCTGCTTAGCCTTCGGCGGCAAGAACAGTATTACACGGCATTTCTTGGCGGCTTTGCCGCCATGCCGCTTACGGCGGCATAATAAAACGGTTCATCCGTTTGATTAGAAATAAGTATAAAACGGCATTTTAGCTATTATTTTTCATAGATATACGGCATTGCGGGAAAATAACAAGCAAAGGAAGATACAGATAAGTGTATACTTCCTTTGCTTGTTGCTACAGATTAGAAGCCGGAGATGGAGATATTTTTGAGGAGTCGGGCTTCCTCGGAAACTGCCTTATTTTGCAGGGTGTCGCACTCCCCTTCCAGTTCCTTGACGAATGCCTCATCGTGAATGGAGGACAGATTGATCCGTACATTATAGATAGCGCCCAAGGCACAGGTTCTGGCTAACATGGTGGCTACCATAGCATCGGTCACTGCATTGCTGTTGCCGTGAGTGAGAACCTTCTCAATAGAGGGGAACAAGGTACATACACGTTTTGCAACGGACAGAGGAACTAAGGCGGCTTCCTTCAGACCTTCCTGCATGGCGGCTTTGCGTTCCTCACTCCCCTTCGGGAGCTTTAATGCCGCCATGTACTTGTCAAAAGCCTTGGTGTCATCATCCACGGCAACAAGAAGTGCCTGACGGTCCGAAGAAATATTTGTGATAATTTCGGACATTTCTTCCTGATAATCCTGATATTTTTCTTTATTTACGGTCAAATTTGCAACCATTTCTACCAGTGCGGCAGAAAGAGCGCCACAAAGTGCGGAAATGCTTCCGCCGCCGGGGGCGGGGGCATCGGAGGCGGTGAGAGCCGCAAAGTCCTTAACAGTCAGATTGATCAGTTCCATTACAGTCTATTCTCCAATACTTGTGTTCCGTCAAAGCCTTCTAACTGCAGGTAGTAGGCGGCACAGTCCAGAAGGGCCTGCTGGGGGATCAGGCCGCAGATCTCACTGCCGAGGACATTGACGCCCCAACGACGGGCTTCCATCTTGACGGTCTCGAAGACACGGTATACAGAGGTCTTGGTGAAGTCGGTCAGGTTCATGGAAACCTGAGCAATGTTCCGATCCTCCAGACGGACACCCATAGCCTTGCAGTAGCGGAAGCCGCCGGAAAGGTGGCGGATATTCTTGGCAATGGCAGAGGCGATCTCTACATTGGGGGTATCCAGATTGATGTTATAGGCGATGAGGGGCATACGGGCGCCGATAGCAGTGATGCCGCCGGTGGGATGGATGGTGGTGCCGAAATCGGGAGCCCACTGAGGATCCTTCACCTTCTCTGCCATAGCCTCAAACTGTCCCTTGCGGAGGGCAGCCAGATTCTCTCTGTGAGGAGCTGTGGCACTCTGCTCATAGAGGAAGAAGGGCTGACCGTACTTCTCGTAGGCGAGCTTTGCGGTCTCCTTGGCGCAACGGTCTGCATCCTCCACAGTCGCATTGCGAATGGGAATGAAGGGAATGACGTCCACACAGCCCATACGGGGGTGCTGACCCTCGTGCTTGGTCAGGTCGATGAGGGACTGAGCCTTCCCTACTGCCTCGACAACGGCATCCCGCAGAGGCTCTGCCTCACCGATGATGGTGAGAACACAGCGGTTGTGGTCAGCATCGTGGGTATAATCCAAGAGCTTGACCCCCTCCTTGCCACGGAAGCAGTCGCAGAGCTGTTCGATGACCTGCAGGTTGCGGCCTTCGCTGAAATTCGGTACACATTCGATGATTTGATTCATGTTTCTTTATCCTTTCGTATATTGGATTTTGCCATTTTTGATCACGGTATTTGCAAGATTTTCTCCAAAACGATAGAAAATATATTCCAAATTGGGGGCATCCCAGATAACCAGATCTGCCTGCTTCCCTGCTTCCACAGAGCCGATCCTCTCTGCTCTGCCGCAAGCGGCGGCGGCATTGAGGGTCACTGCGGTGAGCACCTCCTCAGGGCTCATGTTTACCTTCCAGCAACCGAGGTTCATAACCAACTGCAGGTTGAAGCCGGGGCAAGAGCCGGGGTTAAAGTCAGAGGCCAAGGCAACGGGAACACCGGCTTCGATCATGGCTCTGGCAGGAGCATAGGGCTTGTTCAGGTAGAAGGAGGTTGCAGGGAGAAGCACGGCTACAGTGCCGCCCTCGGCTAAGGCAGAGATGCCTTCGGGAGTGATGGCGATCAGATGCTCTGCGGAAGCGGCACGGATCTTCCCTGCCACATTGGTACCGCCGATGGCATCGATCTCGTCACTGTGGATCTTTGAGCGCAGACCATGCTTCTGTGCCGCCAGCAGGATCCGTTCCGATTCATCGGGGGTAAAGACGCCGGTTTCACAGAAGACATCACAGAATTCTGCCAGCTTTTCCTCTGCGATTTTGGGAAGGAGTGCTTCCATAAGCTCCATGTAGGCTTCCCGATCCTCTTTGTATTCCTTGGGAACTGCGTGAGCCCCTAAATAGGTCGGAACAAGCTCCACAGGCTGTCGCTTTCCAAGCTCACGGATGGCTCTGAGCTGTTTGAGCTCTGTTGCTTCATCCAGACCGTAGCCGCTCTTGGCCTCACAGGTGGTCACACCTAAGGCCAGCATCTCTTTCAGAACCTTGGAGGCTTTCTCGACCAGCTCTTCCTCTGTGGCTTCTCTGGTCATCTTGACGGTGGACAGGATGCCGCCGCCCTGTGCCAGAATTTCCAGATAAGGGACTCCCCTGCGCTTCAGCGCCAGCTCATGCTCTCTCCAACCGCCGAATACCAGATGGGTATGGGCATCCACGAGACCGGGGGTCACAAGTCTGCCGCAGGCATCGATCCGCTGTATCTCAGGCCCTACGGAGGGGGCAGAGCCCTCCCCCACTTCCAGAATGCGGTCATCCTCCAGCAGAATATAAGCGTCATGTAAAATATTGATCTCTCCCTGAGACATGCCGCAGGCGGCTTTCTGTCCCACGGGAGTTGCCAAGACAGCAATGTTATGAATCAGTGTTTTCATGCTTTTGTCCTCAGCCCTTCAGGATGTCCTTGATCATGTCTCTGTCGGCGATCTCCGGCAAAGTGATGTGATCGGTTTCCTTATAAAGCTCATTATAAATACCTACAGCTTCTACGGCATTCTCATTCCTTGCCCAGGCACGACGGGAAACACCGACCATAGTGTCCCAGGGCATTGCCATACGAAGGATGGTATCCACGCGCTCAGAGCCGTCGAGAACCATGCCGAAGCCACCGTTGATGGACTTGCCGATGCCTACACCGCCGCCGTTGTGGAGAGCCACTAAGCTCATACCGCGGGCGCAGTTGCCGGCATAGCACTGGACTGCCATATCTGCCATGATATTAGAACCGTCCTTAATGTTGGAGGTCTCACGGAAGGGAGAATCCGTACCGCCGGTGTCGTGGTGGTCTCTGCCCAGCATAATGGGGCCAACCTCACCATTTCTGACCATTTCGTTAAACTTCAGGGCGATATTCATGCGACCCAGAGCATCCTGATAGAGGATGCGGCACTGAGTACCCACGACCAGCTTGTTCTTCTTGGCATCCCGTACCCAAACATAGTTGTCACGGTCCTGATATCTGCGGTTGGGGTCGATGCAGGACATGGCGGCGGCATCGGTCTTGTCCAGATCCTCAGCCTTGCCGGACAGACAGCACCAGCGGAAGGGGCCGTAGCCGTAGTCGAAGAGCTGGGGTCCCAGAATATCCTCCACATAGGAGGGGAAGCAGAAGCCGTCTAAATCGTTCTCACCGTTCTTGCAGACCTCTGTGACACCGGCATCATAGACCGCCTTCAGGAAGCTGTTGCCGTAGTCAAAGAAGTAAGTTCCTCTTTCGTGGAACTTGCAGATCATCTCATAATGTCTCTTAAGAGACAGGTCAACACGACGGCGGAATTCTTCCCGATCTTCGCCGAGAAGACGGGTGCGCTCTGCAAAGGTCAAGCCCTGAGGGCAGTAGCCTCCGTCATAGGGTACGTGGCAGGAGGTCTGGTCAGACAGCAGATCAATGTGAATATTTCTGTCATACAGGAATTCCAAAAGATCAACGATATTGCCACAGTAGGCAATGGCGCAGGCTTCCTTCTTCTCCTGCATTTCCTGTGCCCAAGCAAGGGCTTCCTCTGCGCTGTGGGTGACTCTGCTGACCCAGCCCTGCTCATAACGGGTTTGGATACGGGACTCGTCAACCTCTGCAATAAGGGCAACAGCCCCAGCGATCTCTGCGGCCTTCCCCTGTGCGCCACTCATACCGCCCAAGCCGGAGGTAACATAAAGCTTCCCTGCCAGATCGGCATCCTTGCCGATGCCCAGAACCAGACGCCCTGCATTGAGGAGGGTATTAAATGTGCCGTGAACGATGCCCTGAGGTCCGATGTACATCCAGCCGCCGGCGGTCATCTGCCCATAGTTGGCAACACCCATAGCAGCGGCACGGTTAAAGCTCTGGAGATTATCGAACTCACCGATCATGAGGCCGTTGGAGATAATGACACGGGGAGCTAACTTGTGAGAACGGAACAGACCAAGAGGATGTCCGGACATGACCACAAGGGTCTGCTCCTGAGTCAGAGCCTCCAGATACTTCTTGATCAGACGATACTGCATCCAGTTCTGGCAAACCTGACCGGTCTCGCCGTAGGTGACCAGCTCATAGGGATACAGAGCCACATCGAAATCCAAATTGTTGTCGATCATGACTTGGAAGGCCTTGCCCTCGGTGCAGTTGCCCTTGTATTCCTCAATGGGCTTGCCTCTCAGGCGTCCCTCGGGGCGGAAGCGGTAGCCGTAGATCCGTCCATGCTCCTCCAGTTCCTTGGCAAATTCTTCTGCCATGAAGCGGTGATGCTCCTTGGGAATGTAGCGCAGAGCATTGGCAATGGCGGTCTGACGGTCAGCCTCGGTCAGCTTGGATTCCCGTTTGGGCGCTCTGCGGATCCCGGGCTCAAAGGCAGGATAGGCAGGCAGCTCTCTGTCCAGAACAAATACATTTTCGTTAAGATTCATTGGTATACCTCCTATAAAAAAGCCCCGCTCTGTGCGGGGCTTTATGGATTGTAAGTTAAAAAATTAAACCTCGATCTGTCCCACAGCGGTCTCTACATCTGCAAGGAGCTTGCCCAGAACATTCTCGCAGGCATTGATGTCCTCGTAAAGGGGACGGTCTTCCTCCAGCATGGCACAGACGGAACGGATGGCTGTATAGGCAGGGAGCGTACCCTTACCCAGCTTAGAACCGCCCTCCATGAGGTCAATGGCCTGACAGGAGCCCATGATCTCCATAGCAAGCACACGGCGGACATTCTTCATGATCTCCATAGCCTTGCGAGCGGCGATAGTACCCATGCTGACATGATCCTCCTGTCCTGCAGAGGAAGGGATGCTGTCCACGCTTGCGGGGTGGGCAAGAACCTTGTTCTCGGATACCAAGGCGGCGGCTGAATACTGGACGATCATAAAGCCGGAATTCAGACCACCCTTTTTCACAAGGAATGCGGGGAAACCGCCTAAAGAAGGGTTGACCAGACGCTCTAATCTCCGCTCGGAAATATTGGCAAGCTCAGACAGCGCAATACCGAGGAAATCAAAGGGAAGAGCCATAGGCTGGCCGTGGAAATTGCCGGCGGAAATGCCTTCTGCCGTTTCCCTGAAAATGATCGGATTGTCCGTAACGGAGTTCATCTCGATCTCCACCTTGGAACGGACATAATTCAGAGCATCGTGGCTGGCTCCGTGAACCTGAGGTACACAGCGCAGGCTGTAGCTGTCCTGTACACGGATCTGTCCCTGACGGGTGGTGTTGCCACTGTCTGCAAGAAGCTTACGAAGATTCCGTGCAGTAGCGGCCTGACCGGCATGGGCGCGGGTGTTATGGACTCTGGGATCTAAGGCATCGGTAACACCGCGGTTGGCCTCAAAGCCAAGGGCGGCGGCGATATCTGCAAGCTTCATGCACCGGATGCCGTCTACCAGAGCAAGAGCTCCCACCGAGGTCATGGCCTGAGTGCCGTTAATGAGGGCAAGCCCCTCCTTGGCTACCAGCTCCAGGGTGGGAATACCGGCCTGTGCCATAGCATCAGAGCCGCACAGCTTGCGACCCTCGTACAGGGCCTCACCCAGACCCAGCATAGGCAGAACCATGTGGGACAGAGGTGCAAGATCGCCGCTGGCTCCCAGAGAGCCCTTCTCAGGAACAAGGGGAGTGACTCCCTTGTTAAGCATGGCGATCAAGGTCTCGACGGTGACAAGACGGACACCGGAGAAGCCCTTTGCCAGATTGTTCACTCGCAGGAGCATCATGGCACGGACAACATCTACGGGGAAGGGATCTCCTGCCCCGACAGCGTGGGTGATGATCAGATTCTTCTGTAAGAGCTTGCACTCATCGGAAGAAATCGTAACATCGCTGAATTTGCCGAAGCCGGTGGTAATGCCATAAACAACGGCCTCCTCTTCCACCAACCGATCTACGACGGCTCTGGATGCAAGAATATTATCTTTTGCCTCCTGTGATAATTCAACTACAGCATTTTCACGACTGACAGCAACAAGTTCTTCTAAGGTTAAACTATGACCTGTGATCAATACGGATTTCAATGCTTCGCCTCCCTCTCTATATTTATCTTACTTATTATAACTCATAAAGAGCAAAATTTCAATCACAAATATTGTACATTGTGAATAAAGAAGCTACTTGTTTTTTCTTCTGTTTCCATGTATACTATAAACAGTAAAATTGGGAGGAATGCTCACATGAATCACTACCTCGCTCCTCTGGAAGGGATCACAGGTCTGAGCTTCCGCAGGATGCACAGTAAGTATTTCGGCGGTGTGGACAGGTATTATATGCCCTTCCTCTCCCCTACCCAAAATCATTGCCTGAGTCCCAAGGAGGAACGGGAGCTGTCCCATGCAGACAGAGAGCCCTATGAGGCTGTTCCCCAAATTCTCACCAAGTCCCCGGAGGACTTCCTCTGGGCTGTTGACCGCTGTGTCGAACGGGGCTACCGTGAAGTGAACCTGAATATGGGCTGTCCCTCCGGTACGGTTTTCTCCAAGGGGAAAGGCTCCGGGATGCTCAGGGATCTGGCTGTGACGGAGAGGTTTTTGGATGAGATTTTTTCCCGTTGTCCTGTTCCCATCTCCGTCAAAACCAGAGTGGGGGTAAGCAGTGCCGAAGAATTTCCCCAGATCTTGGAGCTTCTTAACAAGTATCCCATACAGGAGCTGACCATCCACCCCCGTGTGCGAAAGGCCTTCTATGACGGTGCGGTGGAGCTCGATGCCTTTGCCTATGCCGCGGAGCACTGCAAGCACAGGCTCTGCTACAACGGTGATATACGCTGTAGAGAGGATCTGCAATACATCCGATGCCGTTTTCCCGCAGTCAGCTCCGTGATGCTGGGAAGAGGCCTGATCACCGATCCCGGTCTCCTCTGCGGCGGTACTAAGAGACAGACGCTTCTGAATTTCCATGAGGAGCTGTTAGAAGAATACTGCAGGCTCTTCAGCAGTAAGGTCAATGCCGTTGCCAGGATGAAGGACATCTGGAAGGAGCTTCTGGGACTCTTTGAGAATGCAGAGAAATTGGGAAAAGAGCTGAAAAAAACCGTAGACTATGAAAGCTACCGAAGCATAGCCCACAGGATCCTGACAGAGCTTCCCATTCATCCTTCCCTTGCCCCCGGTCTGAAGGATACTGTATCATCTACTTTTTCAAAAAATTTATTATGAGGTGAATAATATGATTTACAAACAATTTAAGGATCTGCAATTATCTTCTCTGGGCTTGGGCTGTATGCGCCTGCCCCAGCTACCGGAAAACGGTGGCATCGACGAAGCCATGACCGCCCAAATGGTCGAATACTGCATGAAGCAGGGCGTGAACTATTTTGATACCGCCTACGTTTACCACGGCGGTAAATCCGAAGTCGTAATGGGACAGATCCTTTCCCGTTACGATCGCAAGAGCTTCTACCTTGCAGACAAGTTCCCCGGCTTCGATCCCACTTTCTTTACCAAAGTTCCGGAAATTTTCGAAGAGCAGTTAGGAAGATGTCAGGTAGATTATTTCGATTTCTATCTCTGCCACAATGTATGTGAGCGGAATATCGATTCCTATATGGATAGGGAGATCGGCATTATCCCCTACTTCCTGGAGCAGAAGGCCGCAGGGCGGATCAAGCATCTGGGCTTCTCCACCCATGCAGAGCTTCCTGCTCTGGAGCGCTTCCTGGAGGCCTACGGAGAGCATATGGAATTCTGTCAGATCCAGCTGAATTATCTGGACTGGACCTGGCAGAAGGCAGAGGAAAAGGTCGCACTGCTCCGTAAATACGGCATTCCCGTCTGGGTCATGGAGCCTCTCCGTGGAGGAAAGCTGGCAGTTCTGACAGAAAGAGACAAGGCTCTCCTGGAAGAGGTCTGCGGCAAAGAGGAAGCCCCTGTAAGCTGTGCCTTCCGCTTCCTGCGGAATATTCCCGAGGTCACCATGATCCTCTCCGGCATGTCCGATATGGATCAGTTAATGGAGAACGTAGCTACCTTCTCTCAGGAGCAGATCATGGAGCCGGAGCAGTTCGATGCTATGGCGCAGTTGGGAAAGAAAATGATAGAGGCAGTACCCTGCACCGCTTGCCGCTACTGTACAGACTACTGCCCCATGTCTTTGGACATTCCCAAGCTTATGCGTTTGTATAACGAGCACCGTTTCACCGGCTCTACCTATGCTCTAAATTCACTGCCGGAGGAAAAGAAGCCCCATAATTGCCTCGGCTGTCGTCAGTGCGAGGGCTTCTGCCCCCAGAACATCCCCATCTCCGAAAAGATGAAGGAGCTGTCAAAAATTTAATCCGGAGCGTAAGGGAACACATCCATATAACGAACCTTGAAGCGATTCAGCGCATAGAGACGGTCGATCTTCGCCTTCGCCACAGGATCGTCGATGATGCCCTCCCGAATATAACGGTCTAAGCATGCATAAGTAAAGCCCAGCTTATCCTCGTCCGTTTGACCGCAGAGGCCGTCTATGGGTACCTTCTCGATGAGAACCTCGGGAAGGCCCAGTTCTCTGCCGATCTCCTTGACCTCACGGACGCAGAGCATGGACAGGGGGCTAAAATCTCCCACACTGTCGCCGTAGCGTGTGGAATAGCCTACCCAATCCTCGGACAGATTGCAGGTGTTGGCAACTCTGCCGTTGCGACTCTGCCCCACTGCATAGAGGGTCGCCATACGGATACGGGGAGCAAGGTTGATGACAGTATCCCGACTGGGTTCTCCGATTTCCCGGGAAATAGAGGCAAGGAGGGCATCGTAGCCCTGCTGAATGTTGACGGTCACATACTCGATGCCCAAATGCTCGCAGAGAAGCAGAGACATATCAATATCCGCTTGCTCGCCGTTAGGCATCAGAACACCGATGACCCGATCCTTTCCAAGAGCCTCCACGCACAAGGCCGCTACTACAGAGCTGTCCTTGCCCCCGGAGATGCCAACAATCGCATTGCAGTCCTTACTGTTCTTGCGGAACCAATCCCGAATCCACTGTACAATGTCAGCCGTGACTTTTTTTGCATGAAATGACATATGAATGACCTCCTTGTTTGATTTCTACCTTTACTATAGCACATTATTTCCTTTTATGCTATGTTCTTTTTTGAAAATACCGATTTTCTGTGAAAATTATAAGAAAGGATGATATTTATGACAAATAAACCTGCTGTCCGACGGATCGGTGTCCTGACCAGCGGCGGTGATGCGCCGGGTATGAACGCGGCCGTCCGTTCCGTGGTACGAGCCGCCATTTTCCGTGGCATTGAGGTCATTGGCATCCGCAGAGGCTATAACGGCCTCATTAACGGGGACATCCTCCGTCTGGATGAAAAAAGTGTCGCCCATGTGATCAACCGTGGCGGTACTGTCCTGTATACCGCCCGTAGCCGTGAGTTCATGACACCGGAGGGACAGCAGAAGGCGGTCAATACCTGCAAGCTCTTGGGTCTCGACGGCATCGTTGCGATCGGCGGTGACGGTACGTTCCGTGGAGCGCAGGCATTGTCCCGTCACGGGGTGAAGGTGGTCTGCATTCCTGCCACCATTGACAATGATATTGCCTGTACCCACTATTGCATCGGCTTCGACACCGCAGCCAATACCGCCATCGAATGTATCGACAAGCTGAGAGATACCATGCAATCTCATGAACGCTGCTCCGTAGTAGAGGTCATGGGTCGCAACGCCGGCCATCTTGCCCTCTATGTGGGTCTTGCGGTAGGTGCTACCGCCGTATTGGTACCGGAAAGCCCTGAGGATTTTGAGTCCGAGATCATCGAAAAGATCCGAAATGCCCGTCTCAACGGCTTCACACACTATATGATCGTCGTGGCAGAGGGCGCTGCCTCTGCGCTGGATGTGTCACGGAAGATCAAGGAGGAGATCTGTATCGAGCCCCGTGTGACTGTATTGGGTCATATTCAGAGAGGTGGCGTTCCCACCGGCAGAGACCGTGTTACCGCCACACGTATGGGATATCGGGCGGTAGATATTTTGGCAAACGGGGGTACGAATCGGATCATCGCAATACAGGATGGCAGAATGAGCGATATCGACATTGAAGAGGGCCTCGCCTGCCATAAAGGCATTGATATGGAGGAATGGACCGTATTGGAGGCCATGACCGGCATTTAACATACAGATGTGAATAGAAAAAACAAACCCCGTACTCCGACTTGCGGAATACGGGGACTGTTTTGCCTTGTGATCAGACTCTCTCCTTGACCTTTGCAGCCTTGCCCAGACGGTCGCGCAGATAGTACAGCTTTGCACGGCGAACCTTGCCGCGACGAACGGTCTCTACCTTAACGATGTTGGGGGAGTGTACGGGGAATACCTTCTCACAGCCGACGCCATAGCTCAGACGGCGAACGGTGATGGACTCTTCGATGCCACCGTGCTTGCGAGCAATGATGGTGCCCTCGAATGCCTGTACTCTCTCACGAGTACCTTCCTTGATTTTGACATGAACGCGAACGGTGTCGCCTACATTCATCTGAGGCAGTTCTTCCTTCATGTACTGGCTGGTCAGAGCCTTCATAAGATCCATAATATTGTCCTCCTTTTTTATTAGGCGTTCGTGCCGATGTTGACCCCATCGCAGAGGACCACCCTTTTTCAGACCGCTGTATTATAGCACATATATAGCTAAAATGCAAGGATTTTTTTCTAATTTTTATAACTTTTTTCTGATTTTCATTGAGTTTTCCCCAATGCTTATGATATAATACCTTAGAACCTGTCATGCTTGTCCCCAAGTACCTGACAGAGATAAGACAAAGGGAGTTTGAAGCATGAAATTTCCGTGGAACAGAGAGAAGCAGAGCCGCACTCCCCCTCCCCTGCCCCCTATGCAGACAGCGCCGGACAGAGGGCTGACCCAAGAGGAGGTAGCTTTGCGAGAAAGCTTGGGATTGTGCAATGACCTGCCTGTCACCAATACCCGAAGCTGTTGGACTATCGTCAAGGAAAACACCTTCACCTTCTTTAACCTGATTTTTGTGCTGTTGGGCTTAGCCCTGATTCTGGTAGGCTCTTACAAGAATATGGCATTCCTCCTTGTGGCGGCATGCAATACGGCAATCGGTGTCCTCCAAGAGCTACGGGCCAAAAGGGCTGTGGACCGTTTGACCCTGCTGTCTGCCGCAAGCTTCCCTGTGATCCGTGAGGGAAGAAAAATTTCCCTGCCCTCATACCGTCTGGTTCGGGATGATGTGGTAGAATTCGCTCAAGGAGATCAGATTTGTGCCGATGCCCTTGTTGCTGTGGGAAAGGTTTATATTGACGAGTCCCTGCTCACAGGTGAATCTGACCCCGTGGAACGGGGTGTGGGCAGTGTCCTCCGCTCCGGCAGCTTTGTCCTGTCGGGTACCTGTCTGGCTCGCCTGACCCATGTAGGGCGAGAGAGCTATGCCGCCAAGCTCACTGCGGAAGCTGGGAGAAATGTTCGTGCTGCCAAGTCCGATATGATGGAGAGCTTAACAAAGCTCATTCGGGTGATCGGTCTTGCCCTGATCCCCATAGGCAGTCTGCTTTTCCTCCATCATTACGGCAGAGCCTATCAGGCTATGGAGCTGACCGCCGCAGTAGAACTGACCGTCTCCGCTCTCATCGGCATGATCCCTGAGGGCTTGTTTTTGCTCACCTCCATTGCAATGGCATCTGCCTGCCTTCTCCTTTCCCAAAAACGAGTCCTTGTACAGGATCTGAATTCTGTAGAGAATCTGGCCTATGTGGATGTGCTGTGCGTGGATAAGACCGGCACCATCACCGAAGCGGAGCTGGAAGTAGATGCCTTATATCCTCTGACCGAGGAGCTATCCCTTCAGGAAATCGAAACACGGCTGTCCCGATTCCATCCCCCGGGAGAGAAGCCCAATGGGACAGCCCAGGCAATCCTTCATGCCTATCCCCTTGGCAAGGGGGAAGCACCTGTGCATTTCCTTCCCTTCTCCTCGGATCGGAAATGGGCGGGGGCAGATCTGGGGAAGGACGGAAAATATATCCTCGGCGCACCTGAGTTTATTCTGAGGGGCAGCTACGAAGCTCTGCGGTCACGGATCGAGGGTCTATCCGCCAAGGGACATCGTATCCTTCTCTTTGCCTCCTGCGAGGGTGAGCTGAAGCAAAGCTACTCCCCTACTGCCGTCACTCCCCTGGCACTGATCTCTCTGCGCAGTATTCTCAGACCCCATGCAGAAGAAACCTTCCGCTATTTCCGACAGCAGAATGTGACGGTGAAGGTCATTTCCGGCGACAATCCACTGACCGTCTCTGCCATCGCTGAGCGTGTGGGGATCGAGGGTGCAGAGCAGTATGTGGATGCTTCCTTACTCAAGACAGAGGAGGAGCTGAAGTCGGCGGCAGAGCAATATACGGTCTTCGGCAGGGTGACCCCGGAGCAGAAGCAGAAGCTGATCCGTGCCATGAAGGAGCAGGGACACAATGTTGCCATGACAGGAGACGGTGTCAATGATGTCCTTGCTCTGAAGGAGGCTAACTGCTCCATTGCCATGGCCTGTGGCAGTCAGGCGGCTTGCCAAATTTCCCGTATGGTACTCTTGAATTCGGACTTTTCTGCCATCCCGGAGATTCTTGCCCAAGGACGTCGAGTCATCAATAATATCAGGCGCTCCGCCTCCCTGTTTTTGGTGAAGAATATATTCTCCATCGGCCTTGCCCTTATCTTACTCTTCGTGAACATGGTCTATCCCCTGCAAGCAATACAGCTATCTCTCATCAGCTCTTTGACCATCGGCATACCGGGCTTTTTCCTGGCAATGGAGCCAAACTACAGCAGGGTGAAGGGTCGTTTCCTCAGGAATGTGATCCGAAATGCCCTGCCCGGAGGTCTGACCGACCTTGTGATGCTCCTTCTCATAGGCTTCCTCTCTGCAAGACTGTCTCTGGATCAAGGTGTCACCAATACCCTTTGCGTATATCTGGTGGCAGGGATCGGATTTATGACTCTGTACCATGTTTGCGTTCCCTTCTCCTCTCTTCGGAGAGTGCTGTTCGCCGGACTCCTTGCAGCGGGGATCGGGGGCTTCCTTCTCTTCCCCGGCTTCCTGGAGCTCAGTGCCTTACAGCTTGAGCACCGGCTTTTACTTGCCCTACTCCTGCCGCTGGGCTACCTCCTTATGCGTGGGATCAAAAGAGCTATAAATATAGGAACATAAAATAATAGATGTATAATCATTCGAAAAGAGGTGCTTGAAATGTGGAAATATTTATTAGAATCAAATTTATATAAAATTGAAATCACCGGTGGCAGTGTTAGAATCATAGACAGATACACAAACACGCTCAAAAAAGAATTCAAGGGTTATACATATCTATATACGGGTGCTCTTCACCCCAACGAAATTGAATTCTTCGCATTAGAAAACGGAAAGCATTTCTATGTCTATTCTTTGGAGA
>JAFOZC010000238.1 GCA_017391305.1 Oscillospiraceae bacterium
CGGGAGAGGTACCTCCCGAAGGGAGGGGGAGAGGGATGTGCAGACAATTCGTGGAGGAATGCAGCTTCGTAAGAGAAATCAGTGTGGTGGATTTTGGTGGGAAAGCTCCTTATGTTCGGAGGCTGAATTGACCCTCATGGATGTCTACGGTCAGGAGGGTGCCGGGGAGGATGTTGCCTTGGAGGATCTGTTTGGCGATCAGGGTCTCTACGTGCTGTTGCAGGAAACGGCGCAAGGGACGGGCTCCGTAGAGGGGATCGTAGGCAGAATCTATGGCAAAGTCCTTTGCCGCCTCTGTAAGCTCACATTTGAGCTGCTTGCTTTCCAGCCGTTTGTTCAGGGCCGAAAGCTGCAGGTCAATGATCTTCACAATATGCTCCTTGCTCAGGGGCTTGTAATAGACGATCTCGTCCAGGCGGTTAAGGAATTCCGGGCGGAAGCACTGCCGCAGCAGGGGCTCTACCTTCTCTGTCTCCCCACTGAGGAAATACTCTGCCCCTAAATTGCTGGTCAAGATCAGGATGGTATTCTTGAAATCCACGGTTCTTCCCTGAGAATCCGTGATCCTGCCGTCATCCAGCACCTGCAGGAGAATGTTGAAAACATCGGGGTGAGCCTTTTCTACCTCGTCGAACAGTACCACGCTGTAGGGACGGCGGCGAACGGCCTCCGTTAACTGTCCTCCCTCATCATAGCCCACATATCCGGGAGGCGCTCCGATGAGACGGGAAACAGAGAATTTCTCCATATACTCGGACATGTCGATGCGGATCAGATTCTTCTCGTCATCGAAGAGGGCTTCTGCCAGAGCCTTGGCAAGCTCCGTTTTGCCCACGCCTGTGGGACCCAGGAAGAGGAATGAGCCCAAGGGACGGTTGGGATCTTGGATCCCTGCACGGGAGCGCTGAATGGCTTCCGTTACGGCGGTCACCGCTTCCTCCTGTCCCACCACCCGTTTTTGCAGGAGGCTGTCTAAGTGCAGGAGCTTTTCTCGTTCTCCCTCTACCAGCTTGGCAACAGGGATCCCTGTCCAACGCTCTACGATTTTTGCGATCTCTTCCCGAGTGACCTTGTCCCGAAGGAGACTGCTGTCCTTGGTATTTCGGATCAGCTCCTCCTGATGCTCCAGCTCCTTACGAAGCTCAGGCAATTGGCCGTACTTCAAACGGGCGGCCTCCTCCAGACGGTAATCCCGTTCCGCCGCCTCGATCTCCCTGCCGAGATGCTCGATCCGTTCCCGTAGCTGTTGTACCTTGGAAATGGCATGCTTCTCGTTTTCCCACTGGGTCTTCATGGCGTTGAAGCTGTCCCGATACTCAGACAGCTCCTTGCGAAGCTCTGTCAATCTGCTTGCGGAAAGGGGATCCGATTCATTTTTCAGCGCTTCCTCTTCGATCTCCGTCTGAATGATACGGCGGCGAATCACATCCAGCTCTGTAGGCATGGAATCCATCTCTGTACGGATCAGGGCGCAGGCCTCGTCAATGAGGTCGATGGCCTTATCCGGCAGGAAGCGGTCGGTAATATAGCGATCGGACAGGGTCACCGCCGCAATAATGGCAGGATCGGTGATCTTCACTCCGTGGAAGACCTCGTAGCGTTCCTCCAAGCCCCGAAGGATGGCAATGGTGTCCTCCACCGTAGGCTCACGAACCAGAACCGTCTGGAAACGGCGCTCCAGCGCAGGATCTTTCTCAATATACTTGCGGTACTCGTCCAAAGTGGTCGCACCGATGCAGTGGAGCTCCCCACGGGCAAGCATGGGCTTGAGGAGATTGCCTGCATCCATGCTTCCCTCGGTTTTTCCCGCTCCCACAATGGTGTGAAGCTCGTCAATGAAGAGGATGACCTGCCCTTCGGAGGCCTTGACCTCATTGAGGACAGCTTTCAGACGTTCCTCAAATTCTCCCCGATATTTTGCCCCGGCAAGCAGAGCGCCCATATCCAGAGAGAAGACGGATTTGTTCTTTAGGGATTGGGGTACATCACCACGGACGATCCGTTGGGCAAGCCCCTCGGCAATGGCGGTTTTTCCCACTCCCGGTTCTCCGATGAGGACGGGATTATTCTTGGTCTTTCGGGAAAGAATACGGATCACATTGCGGATCTCCTCATCTCTGCCGATCACAGGATCGGTTTCCTTTTCTCTTGCCCGCTTGACCAGATCCACGCCGTATTTTTCCAGAGCCTCATAGGTGTCCTCCGGGGCATCTGTGGTCACTCTGGCACTTCCCCGAATGTTGTGCAGAGCCTTGAGCACCGCTTCCTTGGAGATACGGTAGTCCTCAAAGTAGCGCTCCACGGTTCTGTCCGCCGTGTCCAGCATGGCAAGGAAGAGATGCTCTACGGAAACGTAGTCGTCCCGCATTTGCTTCGCCCCTTCCTCCGATCGGGACAGAAGCTGATCCACCGCAGGGGAAACATAGAACTTGTCAGCCTCCCGTCCGCTTCCGGTGACCGAGGGAAGATTTTTCACCCCTGCCTCCACAGCGGCCACAAGGCTCTCGGTAGTGATATCCATTTTCTTGAGAAGCTGAGGGATCAGTCCCTTCTCCTGCTGTAGTAAAGCCAACAGCAGATGTACCTGTTCAATGCACTGGTTCTGATGGGCCGCAGCCAAATTCTTTGCCCCTTGCAGGGCTTCCTGAGATTTTTGGGTATAAACATTGGGATTCATGTACGGCTCCTTTCTGCCCTCAAGGGGCTTTTAGCACTCTGCCTACATGAGTGCTAATCTTTTTTCTTCATCATATCACGATTTTTCCCATTGTCAATAGGGAAAATACAAACTTTTTGTGAACACAGCCCCTTCCCTTCTGTTGCCACCCACTGGGAAGCGTCCTACGGGTGCCTGCTTTGCTTTCTCTTTGTGATCGCCCTACGGGCTGTGACAGGGCGCTTCGGGATCTGATTTTCCCGAAGCTGCTCCCGGACAGTGGGACAGCTTCGGGAAAGCCTTCGGCTTAGGACATCATGTCCATCATCTTTTCCTCAGCCTTGTTAACGGCCTTTTGGGCAGCCTTGCGAGGGGCGCACTGCTCCGGCAGCATGAGAGCCGCCGCACCGCCTGCTACCATGCCTGCACCAAGGGTCAAAAGAAATGTGCTTACCTTCATTCATCTCACCTCCCGTCTTAGCTTTCCCCAAAAAACCTAAATTTCGTCTTTTCAATATTTTGAAAATATGGTATGATATTAGAGAAACAGAGAAGAAGGAGACAATGCCAATGACGACCATTTATTTGATCCGACATGCGGAGGCAGAGGGGAACGTCTTCCGCCGCCTGCAGGGACAGTATGACTCCCTGATCACCCCCAACGGCCGAAAGCAGATCGCCGCCCTGGAACAGCGTTTTGCCAATATCCATGTAGATGCGGTCTATGCCAGTGACTTAAGCCGCACCTGTATTACCGCAGGAGCCATTTACAAACCCAAGGGCTTGCCCCTGCACAAGGACAGACGTTTACGGGAGATCGCCGTAGGCGCTTGGGAAAATCAGCCCTTCGGTTGGCTGGATCACATTGACCCGGTGAACAACCGCGCCTTTTCTCAAAACCCCAAAACCTGGTCTATAGAGGGCAGTGAAACCTTCGACGTATATACCGGACGTTTCCTCACCGCCTTACGGGAGATCGCGCAGAAGCATGACGGTCAGACCGTTGCCCTTTTCTCCCACGGCATGGTGCTGAGAGGCTCTTTGCAGACCCTCTTCTTCCCGGATCAGGACAACGCCATCCCCCATTGTGAGAACACGGCAGTAAGCTGTCTATACTACGAAAACGGGGACTTCCGTATGGAATATCTCAACGATGCCTCCCACATCACCCCGGAGATCTCCACCTTGGGCAGACAGATGTGGTGGAGAGGCGGTAAGAACCGTGACTTTAACATGTGGTATCGAGATCCGGAAGAGGCTGATGCCCCACTGCTCCATGCTCTGCAATGCCCGAAGGGAAAGCTCCGCATCTCCATGCTGGACGGAAGCGCCACGGGAGCCGTCGTGATTCGGGACGGAGTCCTCCTCCATTTTGCCCTCCTGCCGGAATTTCGGGGCAGGGGCTTGTCTGCCCAGCTTTTGGGCGAGGCCATCAACCTGTGCCGTAAGGAGGGTCATAAGCTCCTCACCGTCGACCGTGAGCCGGAGCATCCCGCTGCCCTCCATGTGCTGGAGCAATACGGTTTTGTGGGCAAGCCCCGAAGCCTTTCCGTCTTTCCCGTCATAGATTAAGGAATAGTCCTCCCCTTCGGTGCATACCTTGTACCACGAGACTTAGGGGAGGATTATTTTATGAGCAGTTTGTATGCAGATATCGCCGAGAGAACCGGCGGAAATATTTATATCGGAGTGGTCGGTCCGGTGCGGACGGGAAAATCCACCTTTATTAAGAGGCTTATGGAGGAAATGGTGATCCCCAATATTGACGATCCCTACAGCAGGGAACGGGCCAGAGATGAGCTGCCCCAAAGCGCCTCCGGCAGAACCATCATGACCTCCGAGCCGAAATTTGTCCCGGAGGAAGCGGTAAAGATCTGTCCCGACAGTACCGCAGAGCTTTCCGTTCGCCTCATTGACTCCGTAGGCTATATGGTCAGAGGTGCTGTCGGTGCCACGGAGGACGGCATCCCCCGTATGGTCACCACCCCCTGGTATGATCACGAGATCCCCATGACAGAGGCCGCAGAGCTGGGAACAAAGAAAGTCATGGAGGAGCATTGCAGTATCGGCATCGTGGTCACCACAGACGGCACGGTCACGGATATCCCCCGTGAGGATTATGTGGAAGCAGAGGAACGGGCCATCCGAGATATGCAACAGACCGGCAAGCCCTTTGTGGTGCTCCTCAACAGCCGTGAGCCCCACGGACAGACCGCCAAAGCCTTGGCGGAATCCCTTTCCCATACATACGCAGTCGCCGTTCTCTGCGTGGACTGTCTGCGGTTGGAGGAAGGAGAGTCGGGTCGGATCCTTCGGGAGCTTCTCTATGCCTTCCCCATGAAACAGCTACAGGTCTATCTCCCGTCTTGGGTGCAGATGCTGGCCCTTGACGATCCCCTGAAGGGGGAGCTGTACCGCAGTCTCCGACGCAGTGCGGAGAATATTTCCCGTCTGGCAGAGGCAGAGCCCGTTCTTGCCCAAATGTGCCGAAGCGAGCAGGTTTGCGGCTGTAAGCTCCTGTCTGTTGACCCGGCAAAGGGCTGTGTCGGCTGTGAGCCGGAATTCCGAGAAGGGCTGTTCTACGAAATTCTGGGACAGAAAACCGGCTTCGAGATCCGCAATGACGGACAGCTTCTGTCCATTTTAACAGGGCTTTCCGGGATCAAGAAGCAATATGACAAGATCTCCGCCGCCTTGGATGAGGTCAAGGCCACAGGCTACGGCATCGTCATGCCCTCCGCAGAGGAAATGCATCTGGAGCTGCCGGAAATCGTGAAAAAGGGCGGTGCCTACGGTGTCAAGCTCCGAGCCAGCGCCCCCTCCATCCACATGATGCGAGCCGACATCCACACCGAGATCAGCCCTATGGTAGGCAATGAACAGCAATCCGAGGATCTGGTCAAATACCTTCTGGGAGAATACGAGGACAACACGGAAAAGCTGTGGGAAAGCAACATTTTCGGCAAATCCGTCTTCGAACTGGTCAACGAGGGCCTCGCCACCAAGCTCAAGCGCATGCCGGAGGATGCCCGCTACAAGATCAAGGACGCCCTCGCCAAAATCATCAACGACGGCGCCAACGGATTGATCTGTCTGCTCCTGTAACAAAATCCCTTGAATCCCTCACAATCATAGAAAAGGAGCTGCCCCGGATAGGTAATTTTACCTAAAGTTCCCGGAGGCAGCTCCTTCTTTAAAGATACGGTCTGTTGCAGAAAAAAACTGCAACAAGTCTAAGGGAAAGCTTGTTAAACCATTTCGGCAAAATTCATAACCGGAAGGATCAACGAGGGGATATTCGCAGCAGAGGTAAGGGATGCAACAGCAGCGCGGAGGAAGGGGAATAAAATCGTCAGGGTGTTCTTTTGTATCGCATTGGCACGCACCTCTTCAGCAATTCCCTCCTCATGAGTAATAACAAAGTGTCCGACCAAAGATACTCGCAGGTCAAAGGGAGCAGGTCTTTCTTCCGAAGAAGCAATTTCCATAGAAACGGTCACATCGTATCGGTTCTCCTCTTGCTCGGTAACTTCATGCTTGAATCTCGGACAAAGCTCAAATTCCTGCACATTCTGCATGTCAAGAGGTCTTCTGAAAACCATTTCTTCCACATCATAAGACTCAAATTGCAAAAAACTTGTTTTAGGCATGATTTCTTACCTCCCATTTTGGTTGACTGATGGAATAACGAATATCAATCTCAGAATCCATTGCATAGATCGCTCGGCTCTTGTAGGAAACAGTAGGCATAAGCTTTTTTAGTCCTTTGACCGCTGTTGCATACTCGATATCTGTAATAGCATTTTTTCTCATGTTCAATAAATCGGAAAAAATCTGAGGACTTCCGACCAAATAAATCAGATTATTGTGCGTGGCATCCGGAATACTTCCGTTTTCGTATCGGGTAATCGTTTTGTCTCCAAATCCGAGGATCCTTGCAAAAACGACCTGAGAAATACCGTATTTTTCACGGATGCTCCGAATCTCTTCGGGTTGCAGTAATCCATGCTTCCGGCTATATTCTCCAAAGGCTTTTTTCAGATTTTTACTGTCCAGTTCTTCATCCCAGATATCATTTCCACAGCAACGGCAGAAACGCACCTGTGCTTCGATTGTGATATCCTCTCCCTTTACCGGATAAGTCTCTGAGACAATTCGCACTTCACTTTCGTTGTCGCATTCGCATTTCGGGCAATACATATTCTGTCTCCTTCTTAAATAAACAAAATCTTCGTTACATTTTAGCTTTCGTCCAAGTGAAAACTAACTAATTTGACACTCCCGTCTTCTTGGTATTGAACCTTAAATTTAATATATATCATATCACTTTCTATTCGTTTCTTGAATATCCAAAGAGAATCTGTGGATGGGCGATCCCGGTCTGTTTCCGGTCCTTTGATGTACTCTCGATCTGTTAGTGTGTATATTTCATCCTTTGCATCTTGCCAAGTTAAGCCAAGCTGAGCCAATGTGTCTAAATTTTTGCGCCGTTGTATCGGAATAAACTTGTTTTGATCAATTGCAGATCTCATATCTGTCAGAATTTTATTTATTTCCTCACGGGAAGCCAAATAGCATCACCTCGCTATAACGGTATCATGTGATACCATTTTAGCATTAGACGCCATAAAAGTCAAGTCCTTTTGCAAGTTTTCGTTGTATCTATCATATGTATTTTTTTACTAAGACATTCATGCATTGCAAAAAATTGAGCTACAAAATCATTCCTGCGTTGCACTCTTCCATGCAACAAGGGCGAACCCTTCTTCTGTCACGTTTTCTTTTGACGGAAGAAGGGTTCTTTTTCTATGTGATAGCCGAATCGGACGGAGGCTTAGGCCTCGCCTCTCAGGTATTTGCCAAGGGGCTTTTGGAGGAAGTAGATGGCTAAAACAGCGATGATGGTATTGGGGAGCATGTAAGAGCCGTTGTAGAGGATGGAATAGATCACG
>JAFOZC010000239.1 GCA_017391305.1 Oscillospiraceae bacterium
GAGGGCTCACTGCACCGATTCTACCGACAAGCTACCCTCAGATCCACCGCACCGATTCCTTATACAAAACTGCATTCCTCCACGAACTGTCTGCACATCCCTCTCCCCCTCCCTTCGGGAGGTACCTCTCCCGGAGGGAGAGGCAAGGGGCTGTGTGGGTGGAGGGTAGATGCTTTCTGGGGAATGTGCTCACCGGCTTATCGGAGGATAGCTCTGAACATTGGGCATATTTTAGCAAAAAATCCCCCTGTACCGTGGCGGGTACAGGGGGATGGGAGTATTGAGGGATCCAATGTCCGAGGATATTTGCGCCTTGGGGGAGCTAAATCTTAGACATTATAAAAGGCTTTATACCATATAACAGTTAGGGTGATTCCAATGAAAAGGAAGATAAGTCCTGTTACAATAACATGGCTGTTGTTTTCCTTCTTGAGCTTTTCCATTTTGCGCTCGCGGTAATCGGCATAGCGCTCATAGCGGGCTCTGCCCATGGGGATGAAGGTGAGGAACACATGTCGGAAGACATATTGCACACCAATGAGTGCTCCCTCGCCGCTGACGAACATGAGACCTGCAAAGAGGGTCATCAAAATTCCTGCAACGAAGAAGGCATCCCCCAGGATCTGGAGGTTGACAGCCGCACTGTCTGTGAAGAAGCCCTTAGACCAGATCACAAGAAAGGCGATCAGCAACTCGATGCCAATGCATATACCGTAATTTCTTAAAGTTCTTTTCGTTTCCTGTTCCACTGTGAATAACCGTCCAATCTGTTACTTGAGCTGAGCCTTATACTTCTCCTCTTCCACACTGTTGCAGTGGACGAAATGTCCGGGAGCGATCTCACGGAAGGAGGGCTTATCCACAGAATAATCGTGCTCTGCAATGGGGTTGTAAACAATTCTCACACGCTGCTTCTCATAGATGGGGTCAGGGAGAGGAATTGCAGAGAGAAGAGACTTGGTATAAGGATGCATGGGGTTTCTGAAGAGCTCGTCGGAATCAGCCAGCTCGACCATCTTGCCGAAGTACATAACACCGATACGATCGGAGAAGTACTTAACAACAGACAGGTCGTGAGCGATGAAGAGGACGGTAAGTCCCAGCTTCTCACGGAGGCTGTTGAGCAGGTTAATGACCTGTGCCTGGATAGATACGTCCAGTGCAGAGACGGGCTCGTCAGCAATGATCATCTCGGGCTCCATAACGACAGCACGGGCAATGCCGATACGCTGACGCTGGCCGCCGGAGAACTCGTGGGGGTAACGGTCTGCGTGCTCACGAACCAGACCGACAGTCTCAAGGATATCATAGACCTTCTGGTTGATGTACTCCTGATCGGTAACGCCGTTGATGACGAGACCCTCGGAAATAATCTCACGGACGGTCATACGGGGGTCAAGAGAAGCAATGGGATCCTGGAAGATCATCTGGATCTGGGTGACCAGTCTGCTCTTCTTTGCGATATTGCAGCGGTTCTGATATTCCTTCTTCAGAGCCTTGAGCTGTTCGCTGTTACCCTTGGACTCTGCCTCACGGAACTTCAGAGCATATTCCTCTTCCAGCTCCTTCAGGCGTCTTGCCTGATACTGCTTGTCCACATTCTTGCTGTCATACTTTGCTTCCTTGATCAGCGCTCTGTTCTTATCCACAATAGCGCCGAGCTCAGCATTGATCTCCTTGATCTGCTGCTCGATGGTAGCCTTACGGGCAGGATCGTTGGTCTTCTCGGAACGGAGGGCCTTGAGCTTCTTGGCGGCATCGTTACGGGCCTTCTTCATAGCTTCCTTATAGCTACGCAGACCCGCACCGATTCTCTGACCCTTGAAATAAACGTTGCCGGAGGTAATGTCATAGAGCTTAATGATAGAACGACCGGTGGTGGTCTTACCGCAGCCGGACTCGCCGACGAGGCCAAAGGATTCGCCCCTCTTGATCTCAAAGCTGACATCATCAACAGCCTTCAGATCCTTGTGGCCAAGACGGAAATACTGGCAAAGGTGTTCCACTCTTAACAATACTTCAGAATTATTCTCCATGATTGCCTCCTCTCTCCTTCATACGGCGGATACGTTCGGTAATGATCTTGGGAAGCTCTACCTCGGGTGCTTCCGGATGGAGCAGCCAGGTTGCGGCATAGTGGGTGGGAGAAACCTCAAACATAGGAGGCTGCAGCTCGAAGTCGATTTCCATTGCATACTTGTTTCTTTCTGCAAAGGCATCGCCAACAGGGGGATAGATCATGTTGGGAGGAGTGCCGGGGATGGCATCAAGCTGTTCGTCGGTATCCAGGTCAGGCATGGAGGACAGCAGAGCCCAAGTATAGGGATGCTGAGGATCATAGAAGACCTCTTCTGCAGTGCCGTACTCAACGACCTTGCCGGCATACATAACAGCGATTCTGTCAGCCATGTTGGCAACAACACCCAGGTCATGGGTAATGAAGATGATGGACAGCTTACGTTCCTTCTTCAGACGGTTGATCAGCTCCAGGATCTGAGCCTGGATGGTAACGTCCAGAGCGGTGGTAGGCTCGTCACAAATCAGGATATCGGGGTTAGCGGAAAGTGCGATAGCGATAACGATACGCTGACGCATACCGCCGGAGAACTCGAAGGGATACTGCTTATAACGCATTCTGGCCTCGGGGATACCGACCTCTTCCATGAGCTTGATGGCTCTTTCCTTGGCGATGGCCTTGGTCAGGGTGTAGACAACCTGTGCGGCCTTCTCCTGGAGGTACTCGATCATCTCAGCGCAACGCTTATCGGCATCGAAGGTGTTTGCCGCAGCAACATCGGCCTTGAATTTCTCAAGAACACGGGTGATCACATTGGTGATGGTCTCGATCTGAGCTTCGGGCTCTACGATGGACTTGGGAACGACCTTCCACTCGACCTTCTTGCCCTTGGCAAGGAGAGCCTCTCTCTGAGCGGTCTGCTTAGCGAAGCGAGCCTCTTCCTTGGGATTGTTCTCGATGTAGAAGAAGTACTTCTCCACTTCTCTCTGAAGTGCGCCGCCGAAGGTATAAGCTACGTTATCCTTGACGATGGCCAGAGGATCGATGGTTGCAAGGACGCTCTTGTTGGTGTTTGCGGAGGTCTCGTTGGCATCACGGGAGGTGAAGTTGCCTGCCTTGTAGAAGGAAATAGCATTCTCCATAGTCTCAATGGCAAGCTTCTTGTTTGCAATGCTCTTGGCAAAGGAATACTCTACAGCGATCTTCACCATAGCCATGAAGTCATCCAGGAAGTCCGCACTGTGGAACTTACCGGCGATTTTGTTGGCCTCGTCGGCAGATACCTTGCTGAGATCGGTCTTCTGCTGCTTGTAGACATAGTAGCCGATGCTGTTGAGGTTATAACGGGTCTGAGCAAGCATGTCCTGTACCGTCTTCTTGAGGGCCTCAAGAGTCTTGACGGTCTCAGGGGTTGCAACCTTCTTGGTGGAATCTGCGCCGGTGATCTTCTTTGCATAGTCGGCAACGGTGACTCTGCTACGCTCTGCACGGATGGCAGAATCTACAGAAGAGCCATGAGCCTTCAGCGCCTCAGCAAACTTGGCAGTGAGGTACTTGTCCTTGACATTCTTCAGCTTGCGCTTGATGGTGCCAAGCATGGCAACCACATCGACGTTCTGGTTCTTCTCGGTCATGAAGAGCAGGTCTTCGATCTGTGCCAGCATTTCCTCGGCTGCGGTCTGGGAATCGTTGTAGCTGTTCTCCAGCTTGGTAGCCTGAATGGAGGATGCGTCAAAGGTCTTGATGTATCTGTCTACATCTGCTGCGGTAAACTTTGCATTGGGCTTCTCGGCAAGAGCCTTCTTGATGGTGTCGGACAGAATGGCAAGGGTCTTGTTGAAGGTCTCACGGCCTTCCTTGCGGTTTGCCTTATTCTTCAGAAGCATAGCCTCAGTGATCTGCTTGCCGATTCGCATAATGGGGTTCAGGGAAGAAAGGGGATCCTGGAAGATCATGGCGATCTTGTCACCACGAAGCTTGTGCATCTCCTCTTCGGGGATGCGCATCAGATCCTGGCCGTCATAGAGGATCTCGCCGCCCTCGTAGATGGAGTTGCCGGCGGAAATGCCCATGATAGCCTTGGAGGTAACGGACTTGCCGGAGCCGGACTCACCAACGATGGCAAGGGTCTCGCCCTTATACAGATCGAAGGAAATGTCACGGACAGCCTGTACCTTACCGCCATCTGTACGGAAGGAGATCTTAAGATCTTTTACGGATAATTTGACTTCTTTATTCATGCTTAGTCCTCCGTTCCTCTGAGCGACGGATTGAATGCATCACGCAGTCCGTTGCCGAACAAATTAAAGCTGAGCATTAAGAATACAAGGAATACGCAGGGGAAGATTGCCACATAGGCGGCGCCGGAGGTAATGGATCTCTGACCTGCTGCGATCAGGGTACCGACGGAGGTGGTGTTACCTGCCTCCAGGTTGATGATACCCAGATAGGAAAGGCTGGTCTCGGAATAGATCATAGCGGGGATAACCAGAGCGAACTTGGTAACGATGGTACCAATGCCGTTGGGGAAGATATGCTTGAACATGATTCTTGCATCACGGGCGCCCAGAGTTCTTGCGGCCAGAACATATTCCTGATTCTTGAAGCGGTAGAACTGCACACGGGTTACATAGGACATGCCGATCCAGCCCGTAGCAAAGAAGGCTATGAACAAGACCAGCACCTGGCTGGAAGCACCCATGTGGTACTTCAGCAGGGTGATAACGATCATAGTGGGAACTGCGGACAGAACGTCGGTAATTCTTTCCATGATCAGGTCAGTACGTCCGCCATAGTAGCCGGAGATAGAGCCCCAAATAACACCGAAGATAAAGTTAGCAGCTGCAACTGCAATAGCGAAAATGAAGGAGAATCTTGCACCGTAAGCAAGGCAGGCGAAGATATCCTTACCGGTCTCGGTAGTGCCGAACCAGAAGGTGGGCTCACCGATGCCGTCCTTGTAGACCTGAGTATGGAGGTAGGTGTAGTACTCATAGTACTCGGTTCTGACCTCGATACCGCCGTCAACCTTACGGCCGTAAGCATAGAAGTAGGTCTTGCCCTTCTCTTCTACACCGTCCTCACCCTCGATTCTAAGGGAAGTGTACTCGGGAACAAGGCTGCTGGCCTTGCCTTCCTCGTGCTTCCAATAGTTGGGGATGATGTTGCCTTCCTTATCAAGCTTGGGCTTGATGACGGAAGCCTTGGGATTTTCCATCTTGTAGTAGATGTTGGCATCATACTTGTTCTTCTCCAGAGTGGGTCTTTCGGAAGACTTCACCACGGGATAGAGAACCTGTCTGCCGGTCTCGTCCTGATATCTCTGGATGTCCTTGAACTCGGCTTCAGAGATGATCTTATACTTACCGAAGCCAACACCGTAGTAGGTATCGTAACGGTAGGTGTAGTTGTTGTTGTCTTCACCGCTGATGGTAACATCGCCGTGCTTGATGACCTCTCTACCGGTTTCCAGAGAGAGAGCCAGATCCTTCAGGTAACCAACCTGATTGGTGTTCTTGACCTTGCAGCCATCCCAGAAATCAAAGCCTCTGTCGGCAAAGAAATTGGATCTGGGAGTGACGAAGCAGTAGGACATGTCATAATAGGCAGGCTGATAGGGGGTGAATACAGGAGCAAAGATGGCGAAAAGCACCAGAACAGCAATGACACAGGCGGCTACAACAGCGCCCTTATTCTTGCAGAAACGCTTGAAAGCGCCCTGGAAGTAGCTGACGGGCTTGGTCTCGAATTTGCTGTCATGAAGGAAGTCCTTCTTCTGAGCAAATTTGAGCTTTTCTACGGGAATATTTGTGTAGTTTTCTTTCATAATTACTTCGCCCCCATTCTGATTCTCGGATCAATGAAGCCGTAGCTGATATCCGTAACAATACCTGCGGTCAGGCCGATCAGGACGTTAAAGCCGGATAACATCATAAAGAAGTCATAGTCCTGGAATGTAATAGAGTTCAGATACAGTCCGCCAAGACCGTTAACGCCGAACATCTTCTCAATGATCAGAGAGCCGTGGAGAACAGCAATGAACTCAGACAGGATCATGGGGAAAATAACGACCATGGAGTTACGCATAGCGTGGCGGAAAATAGCCTGCTTCTTGGTCAGACCCTTGGTTCTTGCAAGAAGCATAAATTCGGAGGTAAGAACCTCGGAAAGCTCGGCACGGGTGGTACGGGCATAGCCTGCAACAGAACCCAAGCACAGAGCAACAACAGCGGGGATCATGGTGCGGAATACGGGCCAAGTGAAATATTCGTTACTCGTTGCCATCGTAAGAGGGAACCAGCCCAGCTTGAAGCAGAATACATACTGGATCATAAGAGCCAATACAATGCCGGGAACCGATATCAACAAAATAATGAAGATGTTGATCACCTGGTCTTGCCACTTATTCTTTTTCAGGGCTGCCAAAATACCAAAACCAAGACCAATAGGAACACCGATCAGGGAGGCACAGATATTGATCAGGATGGTGGGGGGCATGTGGCTTTTGAATACATCCCAAATATCCATATGGAGATATTCGCCATAGGTGGTAATCAGGCCGAAGTCCAGCTTCGTCACTACTCTCTTGATATAGGTTGCATACTGAAGGAAAATGGGAACACGGTCATAGAGCCATACGCCGTTTTCGCCTTCTCTGATATTGGTGATCCAACCTCTACCCTCAAGAGTCTTCATGACGATCTCAGGATCTTGTCCGGGAAGAACATTCGTGGGAATAGGTAGAAGCTTGATAAGCACAAAGCACATCGTGAATATGATGAAAAATGTGAGTACCATCAAGCCCAAACGCTTCATGACATATTTAAACATGTACATAGGCTTTTCTCCTCTGCTTTGTTATTTTCCGATTCGTAGTGTTTGAGCCAAAACCTTTCAGCTATCCTAAAACCGGACCTTTGGTATTGTCTGTCAGTGGAATCGTTTCATACTTATTGTTACGTTTTCAAGATTTGCTTACTCAGCAATTTCTAAAACACTCAGATTGCAAATCAGCGGTGAGCACAAGGCTCACCGCCGTCTGCGTTTATTTATTCGGGATAACTTTGAATTCCGAAATTATTCGGACTTCTGGTACTCTGCGGACAGGTCGTTGTTGTTAGCAGCGACGTACTCGGTCCACTCAGCATCGGTGTAGTTGACTTCGATGTATCTCATGCCGCCGAAGCCCATGAAGGTGTGCTCATCCTCGGAGAAGTAGGAGAACTTAGCACCCAGGAAGCTACCGCCGCCGTCAGCGATCAGCATTACGGAACGGGACTCCTTGATGGTGAGCTCTTCCAGAGCGGAGAGGATCATCAGTCTTGCCTCAACGGGAGCAAAGCCTTCGCCCCAGTTGTAGGTCTGTGCCATGCCTTCAGTCTCAGCACGGCCGTTCAGGCAGAAGAACCAGTTCTCAACGCTCATGGTGATGGTCTCGCCAGCGCCTGCGTAGTCGCCTGCGGGCATGGTGAGGGTCAGCTCAACAGCGGAGGTATCCCAGTACTGATGGTAGTTCAGGTCCTCGTTGGGGTTAACGAATGCGCCAACGATATCGAAGGGGTTGAAAGCGTTGCCGGAGAAGCCATAGCCGAAGCCGATCTGGGTTGCACCGGAACGGAATGCCTCTGCCCACTGTGCGCCTGCGGATGCGTCGAATACGACCTTGATCTTGCCTTCCAGAGCAGTGCCAACGGTCAGCTCGTTCAGGATGTTCTGCAGGTAGTCAGCACGGAATCTCTGCTTGTCGGTATCGGAAGAAGAACCGTAAACCAGAGTGATGTCCTTGGTTGCATCGTAGCCATACTCTTCTGCGTTAGCAGTGAGGATGTCGATAGCTTCCTGCATCTTCTGCTTTGCCAGAGTGGGGTTGTAGCCGGTCAGTGCATCATATGCGTCCTCGGTAGTCAGACCGGACAGATCGCCGCCGGACCACATGCCGTCGTCGCCCTGGGTGAAGCCGTAGGCGCGGAGGATGCCTTCCTTAGCGATGGTAGCGTTACGGTACTGACCGCCGTCTTCCAGCTCGGGAGAGTTCTCGATGTCATAGTAGTAAGCAACGTTCAGCAGGCCGAAGCAGGGAACGGAAGAACCGGGCCAAATCTTCTCAACGATGTCGCTTCTGTTCAGAGCGAGGTTGAAAGCCTGACGGAACTCCTGGATAGCCAGGATGCCGTTGTTGTTTTCGCTGGTCTTCAGGGTGTTCAGGTTGCTGTACAGCTGCATACCGAAGGTACCGGTATTGGTGGAGGTGAAGTAGACGTACTTGGAGTCGAGATAGTCAGCGACGTTCTCGGTCTGCAGGGAAGCATCGTCATAAGTACCGTTCAGGAAGCCCATCCACTTGGTGGCGAACTCTTCAACCTTACGGCAGTTGATAGCGGTGATGTTGTACTGATTCTTGTACTCTTCCATGTTCCAACCGAACCAGTGCTCGTTCTTCTCGAGTCTGTAGTGGGAACCGGCCTCGAACTCTACGAGCTTGTAGGGACCCCAGCAAGCGGTGGTCTCGAGGGAGGAGTTGTAGTTGGAGGTCCAGAGGGTTGCGCCATCAGCGGGAGCGATCTTGCAAGCCTCGTACTTCTCTCTGTGAACAACGGGGAGGCTGGAGAAGTAGTAGGGAGCCCATACGGACAGGCTGCCGTCTTCCTTCAGGAAGGAGTAAGCCTTGTCGAGGCAGAGAACAACAGCGTTCTCCTCGGGGATGGCATAGAGGCCAACATCTTCCCAAGCGATGTCGCGGTTGGTGTTCTCAACATAGATAGCAGCGGTGTAGCCGGTGCCAACCTCGAGGTGTGCGCCGTAGTCAGCATACAGCATTGCGCCGGAAACGGGGTCAGAGCCGTCAGCATTGTTGTAAACGGTCTCGTCGGTGATTGCTACCCACTGAGGAGCCAGGTTGCCGGCCTCGTCGGTGTAGCCTTCTGCGCCCCACATGTTCCACTGGTCGACGTACAGGGTCTCGCCTGCGTCAATAGCTTCCTGCAGAGTTGCATAGCCCTTGGTGTCGAAGGTCTCGTAGGTGCCTTCCTGGTTCTTGAAGAAGTATGCCTTGGAGTTCTTGATCATCAGGGTGTCGTAGTAGGTGTTAGCACGGAAGTTCATGAATGCGGGATCCAGCAGCTGCTCCATGGAGTACTCGAAGTCAGCAGCGGTAATAGCGGTACCGTCGTCCCACTTCAGGTCGTCACGGAGAGTGATCTTCCAAGCATAGCCGCCTTCGGCGATCTGCTCTGCGGTGTAGCCCCACTTAGCATCGACGGTAGCGGTAACGTCCTCGAGCTTGGTAGCGGCAGCATAGTTGGTGGTGTAAGCACCGGGAACGAGGCCATCCTTGTTGATGGAGCCGTCCTCGTTGAACTTAACATCGTCTTCGAACTTGTAGTCATACTCGAAGAAAGAAGACTGGATGTAGTTCATGATCTGGGTGTCGTTATTGTCAGCATAGGTGAATTCGTTCCAGTTGCTGGGCATAACGGAAGTGGTGGTGTTGTACTCAGCCTGCTTCAGAACAACAGGCTCAACAACGGGCTCGGTGGGAGTTTCTTCGCCCTGGGTGGGATCGGTGGGATCTTCCACGACGGGCTGGCTCTCGGTGGGATCGGTGTCATCGCCCTTGCAGCCTGCAAACAGGGTCAGAACCATGACTAAAACCAGAACCAATGCGAGAATTTTTTTCATGTTCATTTCCTCCTAAATTTTTCTTTTTGGATGCTTTTAGAGCGCATTTCTCCCCAACCGCTTTAGGGAGCATACTCTCATGAGGAGATTATACTACAAGAATGCTTTCCTGTCAACACAAATTCTTAGCTTTTTGGCTGTTTTATCAAGTATCCATAAATTCGCCTTGTCCTTTTTTACGTTTTTGACCAAAGAGAATTTATGCACCAATTCCTCTTGATATTTTTCCGTAATATTTTCGTTTTGCGTAGCTCTGTCAGGTGTTTATACATGGAATTTGACACATTCCTGCTGTATTTGTTAGGTTTTTTTCAAAAGCTATGATTTCCCGTCAACTTCCCTTTGGGCTAGGAAAATCAGCCTTCTGCCTCTACGGTCTACTCCAAAACGCAGAAGCCTTGGGGAAGGAGCGTAACTTTTTTCCCCATCAGATGGAGTCCCCTGCCGAAGAGGACCGCACCTGTACGGGGCAGCTCCCATTCCTCCTCTGTTCGGTTCACGAAAACATGGGCAGTGGCAGTTTCCGTAAGTCTTTCATAGGAGATCCTCCCCTGCCCCGCCTCGGTAACAAGGATGCTTCCCCGCTGCAGAGCCTGGCTGCCGTTCTTCATTTCTCCCAGACAGCGGAAATATTCCCGAAGGGTCTTGTCCTCTCTTCCCCAGGGATAACTGCGGCGACACCAGGGGTCCTCGAAGCCCTCCAGACCTGCCTCATCTCCGTAATAGATGCTGGGCATTCCGGGAAGGGTGTATTGGAGGAAGGCCGCAAGATACAGCCTCTGCCTTGCCCGATCATATTGCTCCGCGCTTAGGCGGTATGTGGCCTTATCCTCCACAGAGCCATCGTCCTCTGTTCCCAGAACCGTCAAGATCCGAGGCTTGTCGTGGGAGCTTAGCAGATTCATCAGGCAACAAAGCACCTGGGGAGGATAATTCTCCGCAAGGCTCATGACAGCTTCCCCAAAGGCAGTGCCGTCATCCTTGCCCGTGACAAAATGCACAATCGCCTCCCGCCAAGGGTAGTTCATCACGCTGTCCAGCTCCCCGTCCACGAAGTAGCGTCGGGACTGCCCGTAGGCACGCTTGTTGGAGGCATCCTCCCACACCTCTCCCAAAAGGAGGGCATCGGGCTTCAGGGAGCGAATGCGCCGCTTCAGCCTCAGGATAAAGGCATCGGGCAGTTCATCGGCAACATCCAGACGGAAGCCGTCTGCTCCCAGCCTGAGCCAATGGGCAACAACAGAATCCTCGTCATCTATAATATAAGAAAGGAAGCCGGGATCCAGCTCATTGACACAGGGCAAGCTACGGATCCCCCACCATGCCTCGTAGTCATGGGGATAGTCCCTGAACTGATACCAGGAGCGATAGGGGGAGTTGGGGTCACTGACCGCACCGCCTCCGAAATAGCCCCGTGCATCGAAGTAGCGGCTGTATTCCCCGGTATGGGAGAAAACCCCGTCTAAGATCACCCGCATACCTCTGCTGTGGGCCTCCTCGCAGAGAAGTCTGAACTCCTCCCGAGTCCCAAGCATAGGATCGACCCTCATATAATCGGCAGTATCGTAGCGGTGGGAGGAGAAGGCCATGAAGATGGGATTCAGGTACAGTACCCCTACTCCCAGCTCCTGCAAATAGGAGAGCTTGTCAATGATCCCGCGGAAATTGCCGCCGAAGAAATCATTGTTCCAATGTCCCTCTCCGTCAGGGCCGTAACGGGGCTCGCCGTACCAATCCTCACGGAGGGTATAGGGCTGTAGCTTATCCCTCAGATCACAGCTCCCCATTCTGCAAAAGCGGTCGGGGAGGATCTGGTACATCACAGCCCCCTTGGCAAAGCTCGGTGTCTCAAAATCCTCCGGCAGGAAGCTAAGCTGCCACTTATCCCCCAACTCCATATTGGTCTGATCCCCTTGCTTGAAGAGGCGGAAGCTCCCCTCTTCCTTATAAATACGGAACCAGTAGAAATACAGCCCGGGCTCCATAGTGAAGCTACCCTGCCACTGACCGTAGCTTTCGTCCCCTCGGATCATGGTCATAGGGATCTGCCCACAAGGGTTTCCGTCACAGTCCTCTATGATGATCTCGGCAGCTACCGCGCCGCTGCTGTAGGGAACGGAAAGGGTCATGGAACACAGTTCTCCCCTTCGGAGTGTTCCGAAGGGGAGCTTGTGTGCAGGGTCACGGCTGTTATAGTAGATGCGCATTATTTGAGGTACCAGATGTTCCTTGCATATTCCTCCACCGCGCGGTCGGAGGAGAAGAGTCCTGCCTTGGCAATATTGGTCAGGGACATGTTGCCGAACTTCCGCTCATTGCGGTAGGTTTCCTCGATATCTCTGTGAGCACGGGCATAATCTGCAAAGTCCGCCACGGTCATGTAGGGATCTGCAGTACCGAAGCGGTTGGTGAGCAGACAGCTGACCAGATCGTCGAAGCGCTGTCCCAGAACGCCGGAGGTCAGCATATCCAGAACCCGACGGAGCTCAGGAGTCAGGAACTCGTTGGGATTGTAGCCACGCTGCCAGAGCTCTTCCGTCTCGTGGGCCTTCATGCCGAAGAGGAAGATGTTCTCGTCCCCCACCTGCTGGTGGATCTCAACATTGGCGCCGTCCAAGGTACCGACGGTCACCGCACCGTTGATCATGAGCTTCATATTGCCGGTGCCGGAGGCTTCCTTGCCCGCTACGGAGATCTGCTCGGAAATATCGGCGGCAGGAATGATGATCTCAGCCAGAGAGACCTTGTAATCCTCGATGAAGACAACCTTCAGCTTGTCACGGACATCGGGATCGTTGTTGATGAAGTTGGAAACCGCACAGATCAGGCTGATGATCTGCTTGGCACGGATATAGCCTGCGGAGGCCTTTGCCGCAAAGATAAAGGTACGGGGTACATAGTCGCCCTTGGGCTTATCCTTGATTTGGCAATACAGGTGGAGAACATGGAGAATGTTCAGAAGCTGTCTCTTATACTCGTGCAGGCGCTTGATCTGGATATCGAAGATGGAATCCGGATCCACACGGATGCCGTTGCGCTTGGCAATGAGGTTTGCCAGACGAACCTTGTTCTGTCTCTTGATCTGTCGCAGGTTCTGAAGCACCGTGGCATCGTCGTGATAACGCAGGAGCTTTTCCAGCTCCTGTGCATCCCGCTTGAAGCCGTCACCGATGATGTCTGTCAGATACTCTGTCAGCAGGGGGTTGGACTGACACAGCCAGCGGCGGTAGGCAATGCCGTTGGTGACGTTGATAAAGGATTCGGGAGCCAGCTTGCAATAGTCACGGAAAATGCCGTTGCGGAGAATGTCCGTATGGAGCATGGAAACGCCGTTGACCTTGTGGCAGGCCGCCAGACAGAGATTTGCCATGCGGATCTCATTGTTGGCAATGACAGCCATATAGTCGATCTTGCCCCAATCACCGGGATAAACGGTGTTCAGATGCTCGATGAGGCGGCGGTTGATCTCCTGACAGATGGAGTAGACACGGGGAAGCTGTTCCCGGAAGAGGTCTACATTCCAACGCTCCAGAGCCTCACTCATAACCGTGTGGTTGGTATAGGACAGGGTCTTGCAGGTAATGGCCCAAGCCTCGTCCCAGCCGTAGCCCTGCTCGTCCATAAGCAGACGCATCAGCTCCGGCACGCAGAGGGCGGGGTGGGTATCGTTAATGTGGATGGCAACCTTGTCAGCCAGATTGTCATAGGTATGATATTTCTTAAAATGCCGTCTCAGAATGCTCTGCAAGGAGGCGGAAACCAGAAGATACTGCTGCTTCAGTCTCAGGCGCTTGCCCTGAATGTGGTCATCGGCAGGATACAGCACCTTGGAAATGGTCTCTGCCATAGCATTCTGCTCCAAGGCTCGGACATAGTCTCCATGGGAGAAGGCCGCCATATCAAAGCTCTGGGGCAGCTTGGCGCTCCAAAGGATCAGACGGTTGGCACTCTCGCTGTCGTAGCCGGAAATGAACATATCATGAGGCACTGCGGTCACCGCATTGTAGCCCACCTGCGCCACACGGAACTTTCCGGTCTCGTCTACCCATTCCTGAACCTGACCGCCGAACTTGACCTCTACCGCATCATCCTGACGGGGACGGAGCCAAACATCGCCCATTTCCAGCCAGTTGTCGGGGAATTCCATCTGCCAGCCGTCAACGATCTTCTGACGGAAGATGCCGAACTCGTAACGGATGGAGAAGCCGGTGACGGAATAGCCCATACCGGTTGCGGCATCCATGTAGCAGGAGGCCAGTCTTCCCAGACCGCCGTTTCCCAGACCTGCATCAGGCTCCAGAGCATAGAGCTCATCCACATTGATGCCGTACTGTGCCAGACCTTCCCGACACGCTTCCTCGATACCGAGGTTGTAGAGATTGTTTCTCAAATTGGTTCCCACAAGGAATTCCATAGACATGTAGTATACTTCCTTGGTCTGGTTTTCCTTGCAGCGTTTGTTGAACCGATTGTTCTTCTCCGTCAGCCGATTCCGAACCAGAATGCACAGAGCGCGGTAGATCTGCTTCTCTGCGGCATCCTTCAGCTCCACGCCGAAGAGTCGGCGGAGCGTTGCGTTCAGCTCCTGCATCAGATCGCTATAGGCTTGAACCTCCACGAGGTCCTTGGGGTTGCTGTTTTTCATAGGGTCCTCCAAATTATTTATTCTGCCAAAAGCTCTTCATAGAGCCTCATATATTCCCCTGCCGGCAGACGCCAGCTAAAGTCTGCTTCCATATCCCGACGGGAAAGGGCTCGGAAGCCCTCGGGATCCTTGTGATACATTTCCACAGCCCGTTCGACGGCGTCTAAGAAATCCTCGCCGTTGTAGCTGCAGAAGGTAAAGCCTCTGCCCTCTCCGCTTTCCGGATTGTAGGGAGCTACGGTGTCCTTGAGTCCGCCGGTAGCCGCCACAACAGGCACTGTGCCGTAGCGCATGGCGATGAGCTGGGACAGACCGCAGGGCTCGGACTTAGAGGGCATGAGATACAGATCCGCACCTGCATAGACCCGACTGGCCAAAGCGGGGTCAAAGGCCAAGCGGACAGCTACCTTGCCGGGATTCTCCTTGGCAAGGAGGCTCAGGGCATACTCATACTGCTTCTCGCCGGTTCCCACGATGACGAGCTGGATATTCTTCTCCACCAGTCTCTGGGAAATATAGCACAGCAGGTCAATGCCCTTATGCCCTGCCAGACGGGTGACCATAGCAAGAATCGGTGCATCGGAACGGATATCCAGCCCCATCTCCTGTTGCAGAGCCAGCTTACAGGCCTTCTTGCCATCCATAGCAGAGGCTGAGAAGTGATGCTTCAGAGCAGGGTCGGTTTCCGGATCGTAAACGGTGGTATCAATGCCATTGACGATACCGCACAGGCGGTTACTGCGGAGGATGTCATCCAGACGGTGGGCATAGTAGGGGTAGCACAGCTCCTGTGCATAGGTACGGGAGACGGTGCTGACCATGTCAGCGGAGACGATGGCGCCCTTCATCATGTTCATAGCACCGTCGAAGGTCATGGTACTGCGGAATTCCTCCGGCAGGGCAAGGGTGTTGTCAAAGAAGCTTGCATCTGCCCAGCCCTGATATTCTACATTATGGATGGTAAAGACGGTCTTTGTCTCAGGCCACAGGGAGCGGTACAGAGCCTTGCTGTAGACCACAGCCATAGCGGCCTGCCAATCGTGGCAGTGGAGCACATCGGGCTTGAAATCCAGATAATACAGCGCCGCCAGTGCCGCCTTGGAGAAGTAGGCGAAGCGCTCACCGTCATCGAAATCTCCGTACACCGTGTTTCTGCCGCCGAAGTAGTAGTTATTGTCGATGAAATAGACACGGAGCTTCTTCTTTCGGCTCTTCAGGCGGTAGATGCCCACATAGCTCTTCCGCCATGCCAGATCCATAGTGAAGTTGCCCAGCTCCTCCAGCTCGAAGGTGCTTCCTTCCTTGAGCTTCTTATACAGAGGCAGGATCAGAACGACCTCATTGCCCTTCTGCTTGGCGATCTCACCGGGCAGGGCCTGCATTACATCTCCCAAGCCGCCGGTCTTGACATAGGGGGCGGCCTCGGAAGCGATCATTGCAATTTTCATAGAGTTTCTCCTCTTTTTACGACATAGGGATGGTTCTTGGTTCCACGGAACTTGGTGCCGGCAGGAACGGTGACATCCTTATCCAGGATAACATAGCTCAGCTCTGCGCCCTCACCGATGACGGTGTCCTGCATGATGATGCAATCGTTGATCTCTGCATCCTTGCCAAGCTGTACCCCTCGGAAGAGGATACAGCGCTTTGCCTCTCCCTCTAACTTACAGCCGTCGGCAACGATACAATCGTCGATCTTGGCATCCTCGCCGTAATAGCTGGGAACCTCGTCACGAACCTTGGTGTAAACGGTCAGATCGGGGTTGCCGAAGAGACCCTTGCGGATCTCGGGATCCAGAAGCGCCATGGAATTGTTGAAAAATTCCAGAGTGCTCTCGTTATACAGTGCCACACCCTCAAAGTGGTAGGTGTTTACCTTCAGGTTGCCCCCACGGAACTCCGGTACCAGCCAGTCACGCTCCAGACGGTAGCAGGTACGGCCGATGGCCTTCTTCACCTGCTCCATGAGGTATTCTCTGCCGGTGACAAAGATCCCCATACCGGCAATGTATTCCTCACCGGCGCAGTAGTCGCACAGCAGCTCCACAGCCTTACCCTCGGCATCCTCACGGACAGCCAGATCCAGCTGCTTCTCGCCGTTGCTGATGCCTTCCTTCACCACCACGGTCACATCCGCACCGGAGGCAATATGGGCCTCGATCACGGGGCGGAAGTCCATAGCGCAGAGCACGCCGCTGTCTGCCAGGATCACATATTCCTCCTTGGAATACTCCAAGAAGTTCATGGCAGTGTGCAGTGCCTCCAGCTTACCGCGGTAGTGAGAATTCTTGCCGGTAGAGAAGGGAGTCAGGTATTCCAAACCGCCCTCCATAAGCTCCAGATCCCATTCCTGACCGGAGCCGATGTGATTCATCAGGGACTGATAGTTGTTCTTGGTAATAATACCGATATGGCGAATGCCGGAATTGGTCATATTGGACAGGGAGAAATCCACCTGGCGGTAACGGCCTGCATAGGGAAGGGAGGCCATAGTGCGCTTGTTGGTCAGATCACCCAGAGAGCCGTCGTAAATATTGGCGAAAATGATACCCATAGTAGTCATAATGTGAATCTCCCTTCTTATCAGTAAATTTCACCGGGCTTGATGCAGCGGTTTACTTCAATGGTCTTGTTCTTGCCGATGACGCTGATCTCTTTGGCCACACCCTCAGCAAAGGCACCGCCTACGACGGCATTGGCACAAATGTGGCAGTCCTCTCCGACGATGGCATGACGGACAATGGCGCCGCTTTCGATGACAACATTGGGCATGATCACGCTGTCCTCCACAACAGCACCCTCGGCTACGGTACAGCCGGTGGAGATGATGGAATGGGTGACATTGCCGTAGATCTCACAGCCCTCTGCAATGAAGCAGTTGTCGGTCTTAGCCTTCTTGGACATGAAGGTAGAGGGCATGGCATAGTTTCTGGCGTAAATGCGCTTGCCGGGCTCACCGTAGATGTTGAACTCAGGCTCTTCCCCCAACAGCTCCATGTTGGCTTCCCACAGGGAGTTGATGGTTCCCACGTCCTTCCAGTAGCCTTGGAATTCATAGGCAAAGAGACGGTGGCCTGCATTCAGGATGGCGGGGATCACATTCTTACCGAAGTCATTGTCGCTGTTGGGATCCTCCTCGTCGGCAATGAGGTACTGCTTCAGGATGCTCCACTTGAAGATGTAGATGCCCATAGAGGCATTGGTGCTCTTGGGGACCTTGGGCTTCTCTTCAAACTCGTAGATAGAGCCGTCGGGATTGGTGTTCATGATACCGAAGCGGCTGGCCTCTTCGATGGGAACGGTACGGACAGCGATGGTGCAGTCGGCATCGTTCTTGATATGCTCCTTCAGCATGGCGGCATAGTCCATCTTATAAATGTGGTCACCGGAGAGGATCAGGACGTTGTCGGGATCGTAGCGCTCAATGAAGGGGATGTTCTGGTAGATGGCATTGGCAGTACCCTTGTACCACTCAGACTTGTTGCTCTTGGCATAGGGAGGAAGAACCTGTACACCGCCGTGGGAACGGTTCAGATGCCAGGGCTGTCCGTTGCCGATATACTCGTTGAGTTCCAGAGGCTGATACTGTGTCAGAATACCCACCGTATCAATTCCGGAATTAACACAGTTAGACAGGGGGAAGTCGATGATCCGATACTTCCCCCCGAAGGGGACTGCAGGCTTGGCGGTGTTCTCCGTCAAGACCATCAAACGGCTGCCCTGGCCGCCTGCCAGAAGCATGGCTACGCAATGCTTTTTCTGAAAGTTCATACTCTTTTCTCCTTATATTAATAATAGAATAAACAATATACAAGATCCTTACAGATCCGATATTTCACTGCTGGTCTCCCCGTCTGCCTTGCGGGAATTGACGATGCGTTTATAATAGGTGGCAGACAAGGGGGGCAGGGTAAATTCTCCGCTGTAGGGTAGGCCGTGGAGGGGCTTCTTCTCCGCCGTGATGGGAGGAAGCTCCATAGCCGTTCCGCCGAAGCGCTCCTCATCACTGCTCAGTACCGCCTGATACTCTCCCCCACGGGGCAGCCCCAGACAGTAATGCTCCCGTACCACGGGACAGAAATTGCAGACCGCAATGATCTCCCGATTCCGTCTGTCGATCCGTCGGAAGGCAAGGACGGAATTGTCACAGTCATCCATACAGATCCAGCTAAAACCGCCGTTATCGGTGTCATTGTTCCACAGACAGCTATCCTTCACATACAGTCGGTTCAGCTCACGGACATAGTCGGCAAACTGCCTGTGCCGCCGCTCTCCCGCAGTGATCCAATCCGGCTCACGGGGCATATAATCTGCAAATTCATTGCCCATGAAGCTCTGCTTCTTTCCGGGGAAGGCCATCATGAAGCCGTAGAAGGCACGGAGATCCGCAAATCTGTCCTCATGCTCCCCGGGAAGCATAGAGATCATTCTCCCCTCCCCATGAGCCAGCTCCTCCGGCAGGGCAAGAATAAAATTCTCTGCATAGGCATATTCCATAGCGGCGGTAAGTCTTCTGTGACTTCCCTTCCGCCACAGGGGATCCAGGCGGAAATATTCCACCATATTCTGAAGCCAGCCCATGTTCCACTTGTACAGGAAACCAAGGCCTCCGTCATAGTCCGGCTTGGTCACCAAGGGAAAGGCGGTATATTCCTCTGCAACGGTAATGGCATTGCGGCGAACGGAAAAGACCGCTCGGTTCAGCTTCCGCAGGAAGGAAATGGCGTCTAAATTCTCCTTCCCTCCGTAAGCATTGGGGTGATACTCCTGCCTGTCATAGTCCAAATACAGCATCGCTGTCACATCGCTCACCCGCAGACCGTCTGCGTGATATTGCTCCATCCAGTATACTGCGTTGGAGATCAGGAAGGACTGCACCTCCCCTTTTGCGAAATCAAAGAGTCTGGCGGCACCGCCGGCAGGCTCATTCATAAGGGGGTCTGCAAGCTCGTAGCAACAGCTTCCGTCAAAATCGTAGAGCCCCTGCTCCTCCTTGGGGAAGGCATAGGGATTCCACTCTATGAGAACACCGACCCCCTCTCGGTGGCAGTGATCAATAAAGCTCATCAGCTCCCTTGGGTCATAGCCACAGTTACCGGGGGCATAAAAGCCCAGAGCCAGACCGCTTCCGTTCCGAGCAGGCTCCCAGGGGGCAAGAAGCTCTATGTGGGTATAGCCCATATCCTTCACATAGGGGATCAGCTCTGCCTCCAATTCCTTATAGCTCAGACAGCTCCCGTCGGGATGCTTCCGCCAAGATGGGGGGTGGAGCTCATAAATATTCAGGGCAGAGTCCAGAAGCTTTCGCTTCCCCTGCTGTCTGCGGTAGGCCTCATCTCCCCAGCAGTAGCTCTCCCCGGAGGCGATCCGTGAGGAATTCTCCGGCTGAGGACAGAGGGAAAAGGCAAAGGGATCTGTCTTGTATCTGGCAACACCGTCCTGTCCCAAGACACGGAACTTGTAGGCCTGCCCCAATTTAGGCTCGGTGCTGAAGGCCTCCCATACTCCGTATTCCATATAGGTCATAGGCTCTGCCTGAGGATCCCAGCCGTTCCAGTCTCCTACGAGACTGACACTCTGTGCCTTAGGCGCCCAGAGCCGAAAAACATAGCCCTGCCGATCTCGGCGCAGCTCCTCATGACAGCCCATATACAAATATGCATGGATCTCATCGCCCCCTGCAAAACGCTTCAGGGCATTATGGAGCACATAGTTCCCTTCCATCCTTCGGTGTCACCTCCTTCTCTTTCTAATTATACCATATTGCACAAAAATTGCAACCACTAAAGAAGAATTCTAATAATTTTGTTTATTTTTCCCTTTAGACATCTTCCCCCCTCTATCCGAATTAGTCTCTATGCCATAAAATACACAAAATCCTCACCATAATACACCGCCATGCAATCCCTTCCGTGGGAGTATTTTTGCTTTAACCCACATTTTTCTGCTAAATTTCTTGACAAATCCACAGTTTCGGCATAAACTAATGGATAAGCATTCCAATCTGTGCTTATACTCTGTTGTATACCATTCTATTTGATCCAAAAAGGAGGGAACACCATGGACAGTGGCAGTAGTATATCCCCGGTAGGCCGATGTTGGCAGACGACGCACCGCTGCCGTGGTCGTCGTCTCCTCTGACACAGGTCTGCCATTGCGCCAATGATTTAAAAGAAATGTTAAGGAGGCAAATATGGCAGAATATAATTTTTCGATTGCAAATACCCTGACCACGCTGATTTCCGAGCGCAAATATTCCACGGTACGGGATATTCTCGTTACCATGAACCCCTCGGATATTGCCTATATTTTTGCGGAATTGGAGGAAGACCGCTTGCCGGTGTTTTTCCGTCTGCTTCCCAAGGAGCTGGCATCCGAGGCCTTTGTAGAAATGGAGCCCGATGCACAGGAGCTTCTGATCCGTGGCTTCTCCGACACAGAGCTTCGGGAGATTCTGTCTGAAATGTTCGTCGACGATGCGGTAGATGTCATTGAGGAAATGCCTGCCAATGTGGTTCGCCGCATTTTGGAGCAGGCCGATCCCCAGATGCGTAAGGAGATCAACGAGATCCTCCGCTACCCGGAGAATTCCGCCGGCTCTATTATGACCACGGAATATGTTTCCCTCCGCCCTGCCATGACGGTAGAGGAGGCTATCTTACGCATCCGCCGCACCGGTGTGGATAAGGAGACCATCTATACCTGCTATGTCACCAAGAACCGCACCCTCTTAGGTCTGGTCACCGTCAAGGATCTGCTTCTGGCAGAGGATGACGAGATGACCATTGCCGATCTCATGGAAACCAACATCATCTCCGTCAACACCCACACCGATCAGGAAGAGGTTGCCCAGATGTTCTCCAAGTACAACTTCCTAGCCTTCCCTGTGGTGGATGCGGAATATCGCATGGTGGGTATCGTCACCTTCGACGATGCTATGGACGTTATGGAAGACGAGGCCACCGAGGATATCGAGCTCATGGGCGGTATGCTTCCCTCGGAGAAGCCCTACCTCCGCTCCACCGTCTTCGATCTGTTTAAGAACCGTATTATGTGGCTACTGCTTCTCATGGTATCGGCAACCTTTACGGGAATGATCATCACAAATTTTGAAAGTGCTCTGGCGGCGCAAGTGGTGCTGACCACCTTCATCCCCATGCTCATGGGTACCGGCGGTAACTCCGGCTCTCAGTCCTCCGTTACCGTCATTCGCTCCCTGTCTCTGGGCGAGCTGGAATTCTCCGACCTGTGGAATGTGGTCTGGAAGGAGATCCGTACCGCTGTTCTCTGCGGTGTGGCTCTGTCTGCGGCCTGCTTCGGCAAGCTCATGCTCATTGACCGCTGGCTTCTGGGTAACCCGGAGGTCACCGTTATGGTTGCGGCAGTGGTCTGCATCACCATGGCCCTTACCGTCCTCAGTGCCAAGATCGTCGGCGCAGTCCTGCCCATGCTTGCCAAAAAGCTGGGTCTGGATCCTGCGGTAATGGCAAGCCCCTTCATCACCACCATCGTCGATGCCCTGTCCCTCCTCGTCTACTTCGCAGTAGCCAACGCCCTGCTGCTCTAAGCTTCCTCGTCTACTTCGCAGTAGCCAACACCCTGCTGCTCTAAGCTTCCTCGTCTACTTCGCAGTAGCCAATGCCCTGCTGCCCTAAGCTACCAAAATCCCACAAAACCACAGTGAGAACCTCCCCGTTCCCACCGTGGTTTTTTTCATCCACCCCCACCAAATCCCCCCTCCGCACCCTTGGCTCTCCGGTCGGGAGAGGCAAGGGCCGTGTGCAAACTTCAAGTAACTCAACAAACCGAGACTTATCGCTCCGTCCATCGATGCCCACCAGACCCTTGGCTCTCCCTCCGGGAGAGCTGGCGCGAAGCGCCTGAGAGGGCTCACTGCACCGATTCTACCGACAAGCTACCCTCAGATCCACTGCACC
>JAFOZC010000240.1 GCA_017391305.1 Oscillospiraceae bacterium
GAAGAAATGCTACGCTTCGCACAGCGCCACGGTCTGGTGGGCATCGAGCTTCGCCCCGACAGTCAGGGCATCGTGAACTTCGGGGATTTAGAGCAGGGTGTGTACCTGATCCAACAGAAGGATCCCTTTGCACATTACAGCGCCATCCTGCCCTTCCTGGTGACCTTACCCTACTATAACGACGGTACCTACATTTATGATCTGGATGCCTCCGTGAAGACCGAGCTGGACAAAGAGCCCACAGAGCCCACGGATCCTACCGATCCCACAGATCCTACAGATCCCACCGATCCTACCGATCCCACCGATCCTACCGACCCCACCGATCCTACCGACCCCACCGATCCCACGGATCCCACAGATCCTACCGATCCCACCGATCCCACGGATCCCACAGATCCTACCGATCCCACAGATCCCACCGATCCTACCGATCCTACCGATCCCACAGATCCCACCGATCCCACGGATCCTACCGATCCTACGGATCCCACCGACCCCACCGGGCCAACCAAGCCCACGGAGCCTACCAAGCCCACGGAGCCCAAGCCTACAGAACCGGACTCTCCCGATATGGGACAGTTAAACTGGCCGATCCCTGTTCTCACAAGCGCAGGTCTGGTCATGGTCCTTCTGGGCGCTATCTTCTTCTTCCGCAGAAGGGAAGAGGAGGAATAAGTCGAGTTATTCCCGGCTTTCTCAATAAAACTTCATTCACTCTCCTTTGAGGGGCTGCCTGTTGCATTGATTCGGACCTTTGCGGCAGACAGCTCCTCCTTTTTATAAGTTTTTATAAATTTTGTAATTTTTTTGCGTTAGCTCTTGCGGCGACAGTCATTACATGCTATAATCACAATGTATAGCTATAATTATGCCCTTTTTTGCGTAATTTTTCATTAGAGAAATGTAGAACCGGAGCTTTGGAGACCGTTTATGAACAGAAAAAACATTTCGATTCAGACCATACTGCACCTGCTCCTTGCAGTTATGGCGGTTGCGGTATTTTTTACCCAACTGAACAAGAAGGATACAAAGGAATATCCGGTTCGCCTCCGCTTCTATGGGGAGTATTCTCAGGACGGCGGAGCATGGGCGAGTCTGGAGGATGTGGAGCTGTCCGCTCTGGATGGAGATTTGATCCTTCGGGGCTATTTCGGCATGCAGATCCCGGAGAACAGCACCATCTCCTTTTATCTGTTTCACTTAGATGCGGCCTTTGAGGTCAACGGTGTACCGCTGATCCGTGAGAAGTCAGATGTGGGAGGGGAGAGACCCTTCTGCCACTATGCCCGCTGGGTACGGGTACAGACACCCAGGATCGCCGCCGGAGACGAGGTGCGGATTCGTCTGGTGAACCCTCACGGTATCGGCAATGCCCAAGCTTACAAGCTTTTCCTCAGCTCCTTCCGTCTCGGACAGGACTCTCAGGTGAGAAATGCGATTTCCGAGCAGTATATTTCCCGTAAGCTTATGGGTCTTATTGTCATTGTCTTTGCTCTGGCGCTTATGGCCATTGCTCTGGTGTTCTTTGTGCTCAGGATCCCTCGGGGAGGCAGGCTTTGGCCCATCGGACTCATGGCGCTGTGCTACGGTGGCTACCTCTGCCTCAGCTCTCCGGCGGCAGCCCTGAATGAGGACTGGGCTTCGGTCAATGCCTTCCTGCTGTACCTGTGTGTCATCGTTGCGGTCATGGAGCTCAGCGCCATTCTCCACTCCTACCTGACGGATTTGCGCAAGCAGGTGGTTTCCGTGATGCTGCTGATCCAGAGTCTGGGACTGGTGGTTTTGGTTATTGTTCATCTCATCGGGGCATTGGATCTGTGTCAGACTATGAGCTACTGGATGCCCATGCAGATCTCCTTTGCCGTGGTGGCCTCTGTCCTTGCCCTTTGGGAGTGGTTCACCTTGCCTAAGAGGAGCTTCGGCATTCTGAGCGTTTGCGGCTTGCTTCTTCTTGTGATCATTTTGGAAACCGCCAATGAATTCCTGCTCCTGTGGCCGGAACGGCTGCTGATCGAGCTTTCTGCCGCACTGTTCTTCTTCTCCTATGCCGTACACGGTGCGGTGAGCATTCCTCTCAGCTTCCGTGCAGCCTCTCAGGCAGAGAAGCTGAAGTCCGACCTGGATCAGAGTCGTATCGTTCTGGCCATGAGCCAAATTCGCGCCCATTTTATCTTTAATGTTCTCAATGCCATCAGTGGCATGTGTAAATACGATCCTCACAAGGCAGATGAGACGGTGCTCCGCTTTGCTCGCTATCTCCGAGGGAACATCGATGTCATGCAGGAGGATCGGCTGGAAAGCTTTTCTACCACCCTTCGCCATCTGGAGGATTATGTGGCGCTGGAGCAGATCCGCTTCGGGGATCTTATCAGCTTCCGTGTCAATGCGGAGGTGCAGGACTTCAGCCTGCCGCCTTTGGTTCTCCAACCCATTGTGGAAAATGCGATCAAGCACGGCTTGACTCCCAAATCTGAGGGAGGCACCATTTACCTCCACACCTGTCGGGTGGAGAAGAATATTATGATTTCCATTGCCGATGACGGTGTTGGCTTTAATACAGCGGAGCTGGCAGGCAAGGACTCTATAGGTCTGAGCAACGTCCGCTTCCGTCTGAAGCAGATCGTGGGAGGAGAAATGCAGATCGAGAGCATTCCCGAACGCGGCACCGTTGTGGTGATCACCATTCCCAATCAGGAGAAACATGTATGCGAATAATTTGTGTAGATGACGAACTGCCTGCAAGAGAGAATTTCCGTTTCACCGTATCCTCTTTTCCGGAGGTCAGCTCCTTGGAGCTGTTCCGCAATGCAGAGACGGCGGTGGAGTGGGTCAGGAATAATCCTGTGGATGTGGCCTTCTTGGATATCGAGATGCCGGGCTGTAATGGCTTGAGCCTCAGCCGCACCCTCCATGAGATCAATCCCGGTATGCGTCTGGTATTCGTCACAGCCTATAACCAATATGCTATGGAGGCGTGGCAAACCGATGCAGTGGGCTATGTGCTCAAGCCCTATTCTCCGGAGGATATCCGCAAGCAATTGGAGCGTGCTGTTCGCTATCGCCCCAAGCCCAGGAAGCGTGTGGAGATCCGAACCATTCCCACCCTGTCCATTCTGGTGGACGGCAAGCCCCTGTTCCTGAAACGGGCTAAGGCCAGAGAGCTGTTTGCCCTCTTGGTCGACAGGGGAGAAAGCGGTGTGACATCGGGAGAAAGCATTGCCTGCCTTTGGCCCGACAAGCCCAACAGTAAGGAGACCCAATCCCTTTTCCGTATGACCTACAAGCGTCTGGCAGATGCTTTGGAGGAGGAGGGGCTGGGAGAGCTGCTGATTTCCAGCGGTACCAGAAGAGCCCTGCGGACGGATCAGGTGGATTGTGACCTGTACCGCATCCTGGCAGGAGATGAGCAGACAGCCAGATTGTACGACGGTCAGTATCTGCAGGAATATTCCTGGGCAGAGGATCGGAACGGACAGCTGTACTTTATGCTGCATAGGGATAGAGTATAAAGGATAAGCCACGGATCATCCGTGGGAGAAATGAGAGATTTGATTCATCAGAGCGAGGAGAGTTGAAATGAATCACGATGCTATCACTCGCGCCCAGCAAATCAAACGAAAACATAGGGTAAAATCCAAATTACAGAAGATCGCAGTGGTTCTGGCCTGCGTGGTTGTATTCTGTACGACCTATGCCATGATCCTACCCAACATGACGACCAAGGTGGAGACCTACTGTCATCTGCAGGAGCATATCCATGTTCGGGAATGCTACCGCAGAGTGTCCAGTCTGGTCATGACATTGGACTGTCAGGAGTACCTGCACATTCCCCATGCCCATTCCAAGGAATGTGAGGACGAGGAGGGAAATCTGGTCTGCGGACAGGCAGAGTTCTATGCTCACAGCCACGGGGATACCTGCTATGATGCAGAGGGGCTTCTGGTTTGCAAGATGCCGGAGCGGAGCAGTCATGTTCACAGAGCGGATTGCTATGCCCCCATTGCCCCCACCCAGGGACACAGCCACACGGAGAGCTGCTACAGCTCTGTCCGTGGGGAGTTCATCTGCACCCGAGAGGAGGTCATGCCCCACCATCATGGCGAGGAGTGCTATACTCGGACGGAGAAGCTGATCTGCGGCTCCGATGAGGAGGGACACAGCCACGGAGAGGGCTGCTATGAGAAGGTGCTTTCCTGCACCGTGGAGGAAACAGATGGCCACAGCCACGGGGACAACTGCTACCGAAGCGAGCAGCAGCTGACCTGCGGTCAGGAGGAGACAGCGCCCTCTCAGGATTCCACCGGCGGCAATCAGGCATACAGGGTGATTTGCGGCCAGTTCGAGGCCGAGACCCATGTGCATGGGGAGAACTGCTTCCGTTCTACGGAGCAGGTGCTGACCTGCGGTCTTGTGGAGGATCTGAACCATAGCCACACCGAGCTGTGCTACGGCAACTGGGAGCTTAGCTGCGCTCTGCCGGAGCATACCCACAGTATCGCCTGCTATTCCGATTCCTTTGCGGATCTGGAGACAGCGCAACAGTGGGAGGGAAGCTTCACGACTGTCGATTTGGTGGGAGTTTGGCCCAGAGATGTGGTTTCCATTGCTATCAGCCAGCTGGGCTATACGGAAAGTGCAAAGAATTATCAGGTTATGGAGGATGGCAGTCTCAAGGGCTACAGCCGCTATGGCCAGTGGTACGGAGAACCTTACGGGGATTGGAATGCCATGTTTGCCGCCTTCTGCCTCCATTACGGCGGTATGAAGGGGATGCCCGTGGCGGCAGACAGTGCTGAATGGATCAAGCTCCTATCCTCGGAATCCGTGAACCTTTATGATGAAGCCCCCTACCATACGCCTATGGTGGGAGATCTGGTTTTCCTGGATCCCAACGAGGATGGGATCGGTGACAATGTGGGCATTGTGTCGGAGGTACAGTACGATAGAGACAGCAACCGTCCCACAGAGATCACTGCCATTGAGGGAAATTCCTCCAACCGTGTACAATATGTGAGCTATGACATGGCAGATCCTCGGATCATGGGCTACGGAGATGTGAACCGTGCCTATAAGGAATATAACCTGAGCCATACCATTGACCGTCTGTATTCCGAGGACGGGGTCACTGTGAAGGTGTCCCTTCTGGCGGCCAACGGCATTGGGGACGATGCGGATCTGGTAGTGGAGAGGATCACCGCCGAGGAACAGCCGGAGCTGTACGAAGCCGCCTGCTTGAGAAGCCAAGTGGCCTTGCAGGAGCAGATCTCCGAGGAGCTGCCCCCTGTGATCATGGATCATCAGCTCTTTGATATCAGCTTCCGTGTGAACGGAAGAAAGGTATCTCCTGTGGGAGAATTCAAGGTAGAACTGAGCTATCCTACGGAAGCAGAGGTCTACGAGACCTATCCTGTTTATGTCATCAGCCACGGAGAGGAAGGACAGAGCTTCCCCACCGTCCGCTCCACCACAGTGAAGGACGGCGTGGTGACCACGGTGTTCCATACCGATAGGCTGGATCTCTATGCCGTAGTGGCGGCAGATGTCCGATCCAGATCCTATATGAGCAGAACCGCTGTGACAGAGGATAATCTGGGACAGCTCAACGGCACCTACGCCTTGATCTCTCAGGGCTATGCTTTGGTCACAGAGGGACTGGAGCCCAAGGCAGTAGAGCTCAACGGGGTGACCATTGAGGAGAATGTCTATTATCCCTCCGACAGCAGCTTGGAGCTCTGGCTCTTTGATGGAGACAGAGAAAAGGGCTATTACATCAGCACAGAGATCGACCGCAGACCCTACTATCTCTCTGTGGAACAGTCGGAGGAGGAGGGGAGCAGACTCCACCTGACAGAGGACGAGAGTCTTCGTACCCGCTGGCTTGCTCAGTCCGTTTCACCGGAGCTGACCCTGAAGGGTGGGGATCTTTACCTGCAGTTTGCCCCCAACCGCATGCGTAGTCTGAATCCGGAGCCTACCGTTGGTCTGTATGTGGCACGGGAGTATCAGGCGCTCTTTGACGGACAGCTTGGCGCCCATCGCTATTACTCCGGGGGAGCAACCAAGTACGACGGTGCGGATCGCATCGTACTGAGCTGCGATGCGCAGAATCAGGTGACGGTTCCTACCGGGCTGTCCTCCACGGGGGCCTACCCCTATCAGGTGGTGGGCTGGTACGATATCGTGAACAAGCAGTACTACGGCGAGGAATACTTAGGCAAGAAGATCACCCTTACCGGGGATACCATATTCTATCCCGATTACATGGCGGTGAACTATGACATCGGCAAGAATGTCAATGTGGTACAGGGACAGCTTAAGCTTCCTTTTGTAAAAACCCACCTCTTTGATTACAATGAGCTGTTCAATCTGCAAAGTGTGCAGTACAAGGGGCAGATCCCCAATATTACAGATCGGGAAAACACCTGGGATTTCAACACCTGGACGGTAGACTCTCAGGGACAGGGCTTCGTTCTGACGGATTGGATCCATTCCCCCGGCGAGAACACAGACGGCAACATTGGCAGACCCCTTTCTCTAGGCGCTGTCAACAGCCTGAACAGCAAGGACAGAAGCTATAACAGTAGCAACATCCCCAATTTTACAGGTACGGTTACCTCCGGCCTCTTTGGCGACGCCCTTCGGGAGGCTCTCTTTGCCCATAGTGACAGCCACTACGGCAGACACTATTTGGGTGAGGCGGACATGCTCTACCGCTACGATGAGGATAGTGGCTTCTACTATTATAACAGCGCACTGAATGCCGCCTCCTATAACCAGAGCGAACGGCGCTTCTATGTCTATGATTATCCTGTGACAGTGAAGGGCAGCTCCTCTACAGGGAGCTTCCTGCCCCTGAACTACAGTACGGCAGAGCAGAAGCTGAATGCAGCGGGCAGCGAGGTCAATTTCTGGTTCGGCATGAGCTCCGAGATCTCCTTCTACCTGCCCCATGAGGTAGGCAGTGAGAAGAACGTTGCCGCCAACGGGGAGGCACTGCAATTCCGCTTCTCCGGCAACGATGACGTTTGGGTCTTTGTGGATGATCAGCTGATTCTGGACATGGGTGGCATCCATGACAGCGTTTACGGCGAGATCAACTTCGCAAGCGGTGAAGCAAAGATCGGTAGCAACGGTGCAAGAAATACCGCAAGTCCCGGCAACGGCTATATGCCCGGTCTTTCGGGAAATGCCGATGTGATCACCACCAAGCTCCCACGGCTGGAGTCCGGTCGGATGCACAGGCTGAAGATCTACTATCTGGAGCGGAGCTCCTCTGACTCCAACTGTGCCATTTACTTTAATTTAGCTCCTATGTACGAGCTGGAGCTCGTCAAGGAGGATCGACAGAACGGAAAGCCTCTGAAGGGTGGCGTGTTTGAGATTTTTGAAGATCCTCAATGCACGGTCCATGCAGATCTGACAGTGACAGATCATAGAGGCGAGTCTTCCCGTTCCACAGCCTTTACCACCAATGAGGACGGGCGCATCCTCTGCGCCGGTCTTCAGGCAAACAAGACCTATTATATCAAGGAGACTCAGCCACCCAAGGCCCCTAAGGGTCATCCCGGCTACCCGGACATGAGCAAGTATGTCATCAAGCTCAACCTGAGCTCCGCCGGAGAGCCTACGGTGATCCTGCTGAACTCCGACAATGAGCAATGGGTTTATGCCGATGCCCACAGCTTCTCCGAAACGGGCAACCGTGTTTCCCTCACTGTTTACGGCGAGGCCGACATCGGCGGCAACGGAGAGGTGTATACCGAGATGGTGTGGAGAGACGATCAGCCCACAGACCATGAGCCTGTACGGATCCGTCTCTACGCCAACGGTCAGCGTACAGAACGCACCCTGCTGATTGGCCCCGACAATGATTGGAAGGGCTTCTTCCTGGAGCTTCCGGAGCGGGATGCAGAGGGCAAGCCCCTTGCCTATACGGTCAAGGAGGACACAGCCTCTGCCGGCTATCGGATCAGCTATGAGGAGATCCGCTCGGGAGGTACGGTCACCACCGAAAAATATGCTTGGAAACACATTTCCAAGCTGGTAGACGGTGGCAAATACATCCTTCTGACCGATGGCAAGGCCCTGGCCTCCGGCGGTGGAGACAGCCTGACCATGTCCGTCAGCCAAGAGGAGGCGCTGGACTGCATCCCTGACAGCCAGAGCTATCTCTGGACAGCTTCCGCTTCCTCTAAGGGCTTTATTTTGCAAAACGGAACAGGAGGCTATCTCAGCCTCAGTGACAGTCAGTCTCCCTATTTCTATGTCAGCGACAAGGCCACGGCTCTGTCGGAGATCGGCTTGCAGACAGATGGCAAGCTCTACGGCACACGGAACAATGCCAAGCGATATTTCCGTTTCACGGACGGTGGCTACGGACAAAGTGGCAGACAGGCCGCAGGAGGTGCTTACTTCGAGGTCTACCGGTGGAAGGCAGAGGAAAGCTCTGCCACCCTACAGGCAGACGGCTGGAGAATTACCGCTTCCAATTTGCAGGAGGGAGAAAGTGTTTCTGTCCCTGTGCGAATGGTCTGGCACGATAATGTCCCTGAGGAGAAGATCGTTCCCGTAGAGGTGGAGCTTTACCTTGTACCCGAGGCAGGGGGGAAGGCAAGCCTTACAGATCGCCTGATCCTCAGCAACAGCAACGGCTGGCTGGGTATCTTTGAGGGCTTGCCCAAGCCGGAGGAGGGCTATCACTACTACGTAGCAGAAAAGGGCGGTGGCTTTATCGTCACCTACAACGGCACGGTCTCTATGATCCAAATCGGGGACAGCCCCACACAGATGATCCCTGCTGTGAAGACCGAGCCCATGCCCGATACGGCTCTGCAGACACCCGGCCGACCCAATATGACAGAGCCCACGGTGATCGCTACGGATAGCCTGTATTTTGACTTTGATACCAATCAGATTCCCGCCATCGGCTGGGAACAGACACTGAAATCGGAATTCACGGAAACAGACAGCAAAAGTCCTGCACCCTATATCGCAGGGGGAAATCTGGTGCTTTCCCATGTGTACAACAGCACCACTGTTCTGGAGTATAAGGTAGACACCGGCTATATGGTCAAGCCGGAAGATTACTTTGAGATCCTTCTGACTCCGGAGGGCAATCTGCAGGATCCTGCCCTGCTCTGTCTGCGTATTACGGTGGACGGCATTCTGCATCAGATCGATCTGGGGAAGGTACAGCCTAATAACGGCTTGACCCAGCGCTTCACCACGGAGGAATTGGGACTCAGTGGCAGGGTCAGTGGGATCGGTTTCTTTATTAACGGCTTTGATCTCTATGGGGATCTGCTGAAGGTGGACTATATGTACCTCGGCACTCACCGTGAGGATGGTGCGCCGGAAACTGCGGAAGAGACACAATCTACGGAAGCCCCCACCCAGGACAAGCCTGTTCCCATGAGTTACGGCGAGGTAGTGATCAGCAATCGCTGTGCCGTGACGGAGATCCCTGCGCAGAAGCTGTGGGAAGGTGTCGAAGAGGACACCATGAATCCCGTCTATCTGCGACTGTATCTGGTCAAGGAAGTAGTACAGGAAAACGGCGCTGTGAAGACAGAGGTCAGCTTCCAACAGGAGATTGCCCTTTCCAAGGATAATAAGTGGGAGAATGTCTTCCCCAATGTGGTTCTTCCCGACGAAGAGGCCTACTACGTGGTAGTGGAGACCCCTGTTGCAGGGTACCAATCCTTCTTCGCAGGAGATA
>JAFOZC010000241.1 GCA_017391305.1 Oscillospiraceae bacterium
GGAGACGGCATGCTGATCCACAAGGATTGGAGCACTGCTCTGAAGGTGCTCAGACCCAAGACAGTGGGCACAGCCCTTCTGGACGAGCTGACCCGTGAGGACGGTCTGCGGGCCATGATCCTCTTCTCCAGCTTTACCTCTGCTGTGGGAGCACCGGGGCAGACAGATTATACGGGAGCCAATGCCTTCTTAGATGCCTTCACTTATGAGCGCAACCGCCGTGGCAGACGAACTGTCTGTATCAATTGGACAGGCTGGAAGGAATCCGGCATGGCCTACGATTACGGCGTGCAGTGGCAAAGCAGCTTTGTTCACTTCCTGACAGACCGGGAAGGCAAGGACTATTTCAAGGCGGCTATGCATCTTGGCGGCGCCAGAATGCTGGCCTGTAGCTTCCCTGAGGGGATCCCTACGGAATTGGGAAGCCGTTTCCTACTGCCCAGCGGTCAGGAAGCTCGGCACATCGCCAAGGAGCCGGAGTCTGCTCCGGAGGAAATGCCCGTTATTTACGGCAAGAGCCCGGACAAGCTGACACAGATAGAGAAAAATATCGCTTTGGCTTGGGCAAGAACTCTCCACGTGGGAGAGGTCAACCTGTATGACAAATTCTTTGAAGCGGGAGGAAATTCCCTCTTGGCTTCTTACTTACAGAAGGAAATCAACCGCATCTATCCCGATGCTATGGCAATTACCGACGTGTTTGTGTATTCCACAGTATCGGACATTGCCGCCTACATCGCAGGAAAGCTGGAACCGCCGAAGCAGGATGCCACTCTTTCCCAAAATGGGGCAGACATTGAGGCTCTGGTTCAGAAGTACATGGACGGAGAACTGAGTCTGGATGATTTAGAAAATCTTGTATAAAGAGAGCAGGTGCAAGAGATGAATCAAGTAAAAAAGTTTATTCTGACACAGCTCAGTAAGGGGAATATCTCCCAGCCGGAGGCGGTTGCCCTTCTGAAGGAGATCCAAAATGCCGAGACAGGAAAAATCGGGGATATTGCCATCATCGGTATGGCCTGCCGCCTTCCTATGTCCGGCTCTAAGGAAGAGTTCTGGGACAACATCCTTCACGGCAGAAGCTGTTTTGTCAGCAAGCCTGCAGACAAGCTCCGTTTTGAGGAGGTTATTGAGAACCCTCATTACGGTGAGTTTGTGGAAATGGTTTCTTTCCCGGAATCTCGGAATTTGGAGAGCTTTATCGGAGGCTTTATTCCCGATAATGACAAATTCGATGCGGATTTCTTCAACATCTCTCCCAGAGAGGCTCGCTATATTGAGCCCGGGCAGAGAGTGTTCATGGAGCTGGCCTGGGCAGCGATCGAGGATGCGGGCTACAGTGGCAATACCATCCGTGACACCCTCACCGGTGTGTTTGTAGGCAAGGACTATTCCAACACCATGTTCTATAAGCAGATCACTGCCCCCGATCCCATGAAGGTCACGGGAACATGGGAAGGCCTTCTTGCCAGCCGTGTGAGCTATGCCTTCAACCTCCGTGGCCCCACAATGGTCATTGACACCGCCTGCTCCTCCGGTCTGGTTGCGGTTCATGAGGCTTGCAATGCCCTCAGAAACCACGAGTGCGACATGGCTCTGGCAGGGGGGCTGTCCATCGGTGCCGGCGGCACTATGGTAGATGACGACAGCAAGAACAGCAAGAACAACGAGAACTCCGGCACCATCGGTGCAGTTACCTCCAACGACAATCAGGTTCGCACCTTTGACAAAAAGTGTAGCGGCTCTGTTTTTGGAGAGGGTGTCGTTGTCTTCATGCTCAAGCCCTTTGAGGCCGCCCGTCGGGATCACGACCACGTATATGCCGTGATCAAGGGCAGTGCCATCAACAATGACGGTGCCTCCAACGGCATCACCGCCCCCAATCCTCTGGCCCAGGAGGCAGTCATTTTAGATGCCTGGAAGCGTGCCGGAGTACAGGCAGAATCCATCGATTATGTAGAGGCCCACGGAACGGGAACCCTCTTGGGAGATCCCATCGAGATCATCGGCCTGACCAATGCCTTTGCCAAGCAGACGGATCGGAAGCAGTTCGTGGGCATCGGCTCTGTAAAAACCAATGTGGGACATCTGGTTGCCGCCTCCGGCTGTGCAAGCCTCATGAAGGTCAGTATGGCAATGGAGAAGGAGCTGATCCCGCCCAGCATCAACTTTGAAGAGCCCAACGGGAACATCGACTTCCTGCGTTCTCCTGTATATGTGGTGGATCAGCCCACCCCTTGGCTTTCCGGCGAGAGGATCAGACGGGCCGGTATCAATGCCTTCGGCTTCAGCGGTACCAACTGCCACATGGTGGTGGAAGAAGCTCCTGCTTTGACGGAGGAATCTACCCCTGCCCGTCCTTGGGAGATCATCACCCTTTCCGGACGGACAGAAAGCTCCCTGCGTAGCCTGATCCTGGAATACAGCCGCTTCCTGTCCACGCAGGGCAAGCTCCAATTTGGTGATATGAGCTATACCGCCAATGTGGGCAGAGGTCACTATAGCTATAGATTGGCAGTGGTGGCAAGGTCTCAGGAGGAATTCCAAGGCATTCTGGACAGCATCATTGCACAGGACTTCTCTACAGAGGGCATAGAACATGCCTATATGGGCAAGCATCGCATCGTATCCGACAAGTACCGGAACCGCACAGCCGGAGAGCTGACGGAGAAGGAGCTCCACAGCCTGTCTGCAGAGGCCCGTTCTCTTCTGGAAGAAATCCGTGGCGGAAAGTATGAAATTGCCCTTCTGGACCGCTTGGCAGAGGTTTATGCCGGTGGCGCAGGGGTGGAATGGGAGGAACTGTACAAGGGACAGATCCACTATAAGCTGTCTCTGCCTACCTACCGCTTTGATCGCATCGTCTGCTGGGCAGATCCCAAGGTCACAGAGCTGGGGGACGGTACTGCGGTCTCCGATGCAGAGAAGATCCACCCCATTGTGGAACGGATGCTTTCCGATTCCATGAACGAGACGGTCTTCCTTGCCAAATTCGATCTTTCCAAGCATTGGTTCGTCCAAGAGCATAAGATCATGGGAAGCAACATTGTTCCCGGTACTGCCTATATCGAGTTCGTCAAGGCAGTTTGTGAGAAATACTTTGCCTCCGATAAGATCCAAATCAAGTCCATGACCTTCATCCAGCCCCTTGTGGTGGGAGAAGAGCCCAAGGAAGCCCATATTATTCTGAGGAAGCTGGAGCAGGGTGTCCGATTCACTGTGGCTTCTCAGGAGAATGAGGATCGCTGGATCGTCCACTGCGAAGGTGAGGCCTGTGTACATGAGGAGCTTCCCACAGAGGAATTCCGTGTAGCTGACTATGCCGAGGGGGGAGAAGAGATCATCATTCCCATCCCGGAGGATGAAACCGACGAGCTGGTCTATATGGGACCCAGATGGCACTGTGTGGAGCATATTTATAAGAACGGGGATGTACTGCAAAGCGAGATCAAGCTCCGTGATGACTTTAGGGCGGATCTGAACAGCTATCATTACCATCCCAGTATGGCGGATGCGGCGCTGAATATTCCCCTGCAGGTCTATATCAACAGGGAGATGTATCTGCCCCTGTCCTATCGCAACCTGAAAATCTACGATACTCTGCCCCAGCGCTTCTTCAGCCGCTTGGTGAAGATCTCCGGAGGCAACGGTTCGGAAACCATGAGCTTCCGTGTGACCCTTGCCGATCCTATGGGCAAGATCCTGGCAGAGATCGAGGAATACACCACCAAGAAGGTGGGCAAGTTCAACAGCTATGTAGCCAACACCTATTACGGTGTGAGGATGCAAGCTCTGACCCGGACTCTGACGGAGGGGGAAAGCTCCCTTTTGACAGGCAATGTCCTGATCTTCGAGGATGCCTGCGGTGTGGCAAGGAGCTTTGCAAAGCTCCTTCCGGAAACCGTGAAGCCTTACTTTGTCCGCATTGGTAAGGAATACGCTTCCTTGGGGGACAACTGCTACGAGATCGCCGGGGATGAGAGAAGCTACGACCGACTCTTTGAGGAGCTGGGGATTAAGACTCTGGAGCATGTGTTCCACTTTGCCTCTCTGGACTTCTCCAAGAGGGAGCTGTCCTACGGCGAATATGACGAGGTTCTGAACAGAGGTCTTTACAGCCTGTTCTTCTTCCCCAGAGCCATGCTTCGCCACGTCAGCGGCAAGACAGACTTCTGCATTGTGACAGATCATGCCTACGCTATCTCTTCGGAAGACAGGGTAAAGCCCTGGAACCGAGCCCTCCTTGCCATTACGAAGACCTTGGTACAGGAATATACCAACTGTAGCTTCCGCTGTCTGGATGTGGACGAGGGAGTCAGCGGCACAGAGATCCTCCGTGTATACAAGGCAGAGGAAGCCCCGCTGATCCTGTCCTCCCGTCATGGGAAGCTCTATGAAGAGGTTCTTTCCCAACAGAACGTGGGGGATCTGACAGAGAATTATACAGCGCCCCAAAAGGACGGTGTGTATCTCATCACCGGCGGTACCGGCGGTCTGGGTCTGGAGATCGGAAAATATCTGGCAGAAACCGGTGCAGGAAGCCTTTGCCTCATCTCCCGTCAGGGTATGCCCACGAGAGATAAGTGGGATGGAATTCTGGAGAAGAACCGCAACCGCAAAATGATCCGAAGGATTCTTGCCATTCGGGAAATGGAAGCCTTAGGCGCACAGGTTCGGGTAGAATCTGCCGACGTATGCAGTCGGGAGGAGCTGTCCCGTCTTGTGGAAGACCTGCAAGCACAGCAGGGAAAGATCCGCGGTATTGTTCACTGCGCCGGTGTGGCAGGTGACGGCTTCCTGTACAATAAGCCCTTGGATACCTTCAATGAGGTCATCGATCCCAAGCTTCGGGGCATTGCCCTGCTGACAGAGCTGTTGGGTCAGGAGAAGCCGGACTTTATGATCCTCTTCTCCTCCATGCAATCTGCCTTTGGCGGCTCGGGACAGGGTGACTATACGGCGGCCAATGCCTTCTTAGATGCCTATGCAGAGTATATGCAGGCACAGGGAGTGAATTGCAAGACCGTCAATTGGCCCGGCTGGAGCGAGACCGGCATGGCAGTGGACTACGGTGTCAGCGATGAAATGACCCTCTTCCGCTCCCTGACCACCAAGAAGGCCCTCATTGCCTTCGACTTCGTCATGCGCCATGCTGTGAGCAATGTGATCCCCGGTGAGCTGAGTATGGAATTCCTGAGCTTTGCTTCTCAGATGCTGCCCTTCTCCCTGTCCACCGCCATTCGCAGAGAGCTGGGACGTTATATGGCAAAGAACAGCGGTAAGGATGGGGCTCAGTCAGGACGTACCTTCAATGCCGAGACTCTGGTCATCTTAGGTAAGGATGCCAAGGAATATACGGCTATGGAGAAGGAGGTCGCTCTCATCTATGCCGCCGTACTGGATCTGGCAGAGATCGATATTTTTGAGAACTTCAATGCTATGGGCGGTGATTCCATCATTGCTTCCGAGGTGCTGAAGCTCCTGAACGAACGTTATGACAATCTTTTGAATATTTCCGATATGTTCACGTATTCCACCGTTACGGACATGGCAGAGCACATTACCCTGAAGCTGGAAGAGAAGAACGGATGATTTCCCCCTATCCCCCAAGGTGTTTCCTTGGGGGAAGGAAAAGAATTTTGAAGAAGGATAGGAGGGCTCGTATGCGAGTCGGCATATTGTTCCCGGATGAGGCTTCCTTTTACGGAAAAATGGCTTCCGAGATCTATGAAAATTACCCGGAGGTTCGGAAGCTTTATGATAAAATGAAAATTTCCACCAAGCTGGATCTCCGCAATACTCTGATTTATGAGAATGATCCCAAGGAGTGGAATGACACAGACAAGAAGCTGGCGGTACTGCTGACACAGGTAGCTCTTTACCGCTGTTGGTTTGATGTTTATAAGACAAAGCCTGTTGTCTTCTTCGGCAACGGCGTGGGTGTTCTCAGTGCATTGGTCTGTACCGAAACCATCTCCCTGAAACGGGCGGTACACATGCTCCGAAAGGACAACTGGGCTCTGCCCAGAACGGCCCATTTGGATGGCAGTGTCTTCATGTGCAGTAACCGAAGCGCCCTGACAGATCCCTCTGTTCTCCGCATTCAGAGACTGTCCGTGGATGAGAATATGTATCAGGGCATCTATCTCTATGCACAGCATGCGGAATTGGATACGGTGATCGAGATCGGCCCGGACAAGCGCTACACCGCAGAGCTTCAGAAAATGTACGAACGGACGAAGACGGTCTTTGCCTACTTTGACGAGGCACAGGACAGAGCCTTTGCCCTGGAGAATTTGTACTATCGGAAGCATTTCAACAGGCTTTATGCCGCAAAGCGGATGCTTGGTATTGCGGCGGCCACCCAGAATTATAATCACAGCACGGATGCGGACGAGAAGATCATTGCGTCCTATCTTTCCATGAAGACCTATGTGGACGAGATGATGAAGAAGCAGAGCATGGGCAGAGATGCCTTTGTCAGCGACTATGATTTCAATCTCTGCGTAGATCAGCTTAAGGACATTCTGATACTGAAGCAGGTTCCGACACAGGAGGTTCAGGCACGGATCCTCGACCTACGCAACGAGACCGCCTTTGATCTGTGTCCCAGCTTCGCACCTTGGTTTTCTTGAGTACATATAGGAGGAAGAACTATGGCAGAACTATATAAGTTATCCAAATATGTGCTGGAAGAGCTTCGGGAGAACCGCATTGATAAGAATACGGTGGTATCTCTCATTAAGAAATTCAATGAGCGTGAGGATATTGCTATCATCGGTATGGGCATGAAGTATGCAAATACCGAGAAATACGGAGACTACTGGGAGCTTCTGCGGAATAAGCGGACAGTGGTGGAGCGTTGCCCCAAACGGCGCATTGACCTGATCCGTGGACATTTCCCCGGGCCGGTAGTCGGCAAGGAAGAGACCTATTGCAAGGGCTCCTTTATTCAGGATATCGAGATGTTCGATCCCGAGGTCTTCTCCATGACACAGGAGGAAGCCGCAGTGATGAATCCCGGCCACAGAATGATGCTCCAGGCAGTGTACCGCACCCTGGAGGACAGCGGCTATCTGGGAGAGAAGAACAGCGACAACAGAACAGGTGTTTTCATCGGCAATAATTTTACCAAGGACGCACTGTTCTCTTATTCCTACATGGCACTTCGGAATTCCGGCTTCAATTTCTCCTTTGACACCATGCTCAATAATTGGAGCAGTGGTATTGCCACGAAGGTTGCCAATATTTTTGACCTCCACGGTGGGGCATATATGATCGATGCAAGCTGTCCCTCCAGCACCTTCGCCATTGCCAATGCCTGTCAGGCTCTGCGGAACAGACAGTGTACCACTGCCATTGCAGGCGGCCTCTTGGTCGATATGTCCCCCATCAAGCAGTATAATAACTCCGGCTGGATCTTCCTCCACGAGGATGATATCATCACCCGTGGCTTTGACAATGATCCCGGCGGAGCTTATATCGCAGAGGGTGCGGCGGCAGTGATGCTGAAGCCTCTGGCACAGGCCATTGAGGACGGAGATCGGATCCACGGCATTATCTGCGGCCACAGCATCAACAACAACGGTGCCAACGGCTCCTTCACCCAGAGTAGCCCTGAGGACATCAAGAAGGTGGTTCTCAGCGCTGTGAAAAATGCTCAGGTGGATATTAACGATGTGGACTATCTGGAAGGAGAGGGCTATCCCGGCAAGGTGGAGGAGGGACTGGAGCTTTCCGGTCTGATCTCCGGCTTCAGCCAACTGACAGATCGGAAGCAGTTCTGCGGTCTTGGCACGATTTCCGGCAATGTGGGCTATCTCCAATCCGCCATCGGTGTATTCAACCTCATCAAGGTCTGCCTTGCCATGAAGCACAAGATCATCCCTCCCCAGTACCGCTTCATAGAGCCTACGGATATGGTCAATCTGGTCAAGTCCCCCTTCTATGTCAGCGATTACGAAAAGCCTTGGCTTGCAGAGGACGGAAAGCCCCGTCAGAGCGCCATCTATTCCTACGGCTACGGTGGCAATAACCTGATGCTCTTCTTACAGGAAGCACCGGAAGTCAAGGAAAAGGGCAAGGGACGGAAGGCAGAGGTATTTATCCTCTCTGCCCGTAGCAAGGCCTCCTTTACTCAGCGGATCCGTGATATGATCGACTATCTCACCGACCCGGAGAATCAGGAAAATCTGACAGATATCTGCTATACTGCCGACGTTTGCAGACCTACTTACAGGAGCTACCGTCTGGCTGTACTGTGCCGCAGTAAAGAGCAACTGGCTCAGAGCCTTCGGGAGTACATGAAGAACGAAAAAGCCCCTATGAATATGTTCGTAGGTACGCTAAAGGATGAGAGCCCTGAGAAGAAGCGGAAGGTCAGAAGACAGTCTGTAGACGGTCTGACGATGGAGGAGGTTGCCACCACCTTCTGCGAGGGTGCGGATTACATCTTTGACGAGCTCTTTGACGGAGTGGAGAAGTCTATGGCAGAGCTTCCGCAATATCCCTTCGACAAGAAGTACTGCTGGCTTAGCAATGAGCGTTTTACTCTAAAGAAGCAACTGGCACTTATGTTTGGGAAGCAGGGAAAGGGGATGCACCATGAGAAGCACTAAGCTCTTCTGTATCCCCTATTCCGGCGGCTCATCCAGTGTGTATTATAAGTGGAAGCGCCTGCTCCATTCCTCCATCCTCCTGTGTCCTCTGGAGCTTGCAGGTCGTGGGCGGAGGATGAAGGAGCCCTTCTATGAATCTGTGGCACAGGCGGCAGAGGATATCAGCTCCATGATCCTGTCCCAACTGCAACCGGGAGAGCCCTATGCCATCTACGGTCACAGCATGGGCTCCCTCCTTGCCTATGAGACCTATTTTGCTCTGAAAGCCAAAGGCGCCCCGGAGCCGGAGCATATTTTCTTCTCCGGACGGAAAGCCCCTCAGGACGAGTCAGAGAAAAGTGAGTACTACAAGCTCCCGGAGGCGGAATTCCTGAATGTGGTCTTCCACTACGGTGGCAATACCCGTGAAATTATGCAGAATCGGGAGCTTCTGGATCTCTTTGTTCCCATTCTCCGTGCAGATTTTAAGATCGCCGAGATCTATGAATACCGGGATCACGGCAGTAAGATCCAATGTGAATGCACTGTGGTCAACGGCCGCAGTGACCGCAGTATCTCCAAGCCCGATGTGGTTATGTGGAGCGAGCTTATTGAGGGCTACTGTCAGTACCGTTGGATCAGCGGAGAACACTTCTTCCTGTCGGAGAATGCAGAGGCTACCGCAAAGCTCATTAATGAGGTTTTGGCCTATGCGGGGGTATTGGTCTGAGGATCTGCCCCCTGACAATATCAATGAGGAATGTTCGAAATGACAGAAAAAGAACAGCTTCATGGATCGGAAAGGTTGCCACATCCTCGGATGTGGCAACCTTTGGATTCAGGTGATTTTTTAGAAGAACATACCATCCTGACCCTTTTTGAGGAGCAGGTGAAGATGCACCCGGAAAAACCCCTCCTGTTTTTCCGGGATCAGGTGCTGTCCTATGGACACTTAGACCGCTGTGCTACGGCTTTGGGGCAGAGACTCCGAGATATGGGCATTGGCAGGGAGGATCGGGTGGCCATCATTGCAGAGCGCAGTGTGGAAATGGTGGTGGCGGTCTACGGTGTACTGAAATCCGGGGCGGCCTATGTGCCAATTGATGCCTCCTATCCCCCTGACCGGATCTCCTATATCTTAGCCGATGCAGAGCCGAAAGCCATTCTGCTCTACAAGGCAGAGCTGATGACCCATATTCCCAAGGTGGAGCTGGACAATGTACTGGAGCTACAACCGACGGACACAGCTCTGCCCAAGGGAGAGGGGAAGGATCTTGCCTATCTCATCTATACCTCCGGTACCAGCGGTAAGCCCAAGGGAGTCATGATCGAGCACCGCAATGTAGTCAACTACAGCATCCAAAAGGGAGAGGGCGTCCTCCGTTACCTGAGGGAAGGGATGGGGGATACCATCGTTTCCCTGACCAATTTTGTCTTTGATATTTTTGTCACAGAGCTTCTTATGGCCCCCATGCTGGGGATGACCGTGGTTCTGGCAGACGATCGGGAACAGGTAGATGCAGGGGCTCTCTTGGAGCTTATGGAAAAGCACCCTGCCGCCATCATGCAGACGACCCCCAGCCGTGTACAGCTCTACCTGTCCCAGCCCCGGGGTGAGGATTGCTTACAAGGTTTCTCCTATATGATGCTTGGGGGAGAGGCGGTCTCTGCCCAACTGGTACAGCGGCTTCATAGGATCAATCCTCGGGCAAGGATCGTGGATGTCTACGGTCCATCGGAGACCACGGTCTGGTCTACCTGTGCCGATGTGACGCAGGGGGATGTGACCGTCGGTACTCCCATCACCAATACAGAGGTGTATATTTTAGACGGAATGAAGCTCTGTCCTGTGGGGGTGTCGGGAGAGCTGTGCATCGGCGGCATGGGAGTGGCCAGAGGCTACCTGAACCGCCCGGAGCTGACAGAGGAAAAGTTTATTCCCAATCCCTTCGGACAGGGGCGCATTTACCGCACAGGAGATCTGGCACAGTGGAGAGCTGACGGCAATCTGGAATTTCTGGGACGCATGGATGATCAGGTGAAGATCCGTGGCACCCGTATTGAGTTAGGGGAGATCGATGCCGTTCTGCGGCAGATCCCCGATGTCAAGGATTGCGCTGTGATCGCACGGGCAGAGGAAGGTGGGCAGAAGGAGCTTTACGCCTTCCTGACCTCTGATGCAGAGCTGAATTTCCACAGCATTCGGGACAGAATGGGGGAGTTCCTGCCGGAGTGCATGATTCCTGCTTATTTTGCACAAATTGACAGAATTCCCCTGAATGCCAACGGCAAGCTGGACAAACGAGCCCTTCCCACAGTGGCACAGAGGCTGTCACAAAGCTATGCCGAGCCCGTGACCGAGAATGAAAAGCGCCTGTGTCTTATGTTTGAAGAAATTCTCGGAACACAGCCAGTGGGCAGGGAGGATAATTTCTTTGATTTGGGAGGGCATTCCTTCCGCTTGATCCGCCTGAGGAATCGGATCGCAGAGGAGTTTGGCTGCGACCTGAGCCAGAGGGAGATTTTTGCAAATCCCAGACCTGCCGACCTTGGAGCCTTGTTGGAGGAATCGGTGGGACGCAGAGGCATTCCTCTGACAGCTCATCCGGAAATTACCGAACTCCCGGCTTCTCCCTCCCAACGGGGACTGTATTATGACCATGTCCTTCGGGGAGATGACTATAGCTACCATCTGCCCTCTGCCTACCATTTGACGAAGGATCTGGATGTGGAAGCCTTCCGACAGGCTTTTTCCGCTTTGATCCGTCGTTATGAGATCCTCAGAACGGTTTTTGTAGAGGAAAAAGATCTGCCTTATCAGAAGATCCTTCCCTTTGAAGCCGTAGATCTGACCCTGTCCGAAGATCCCTATACGGATGTGGATACCCTGATCCGTCAATGGATAGAGCCCTTTGACCTGAGCCAAGGCCCTCTGATCCGAGGCAGACTGGTTGCAAGACAGGAGGAATGGCTCTTCCTTCTGGATATGCACCATATTATTTGTGACGGCATCAGCAGAGACATCCTCTTAACGGAGCTGGCACGGCTTTATGAGGGAAAGTGCTTGGCCATGCCGGAACTGCAATATAAGGATCATTGCATCCGTCTGTCACAATGGGATCTCAATGACATGAGAAAGGTGTGGAGACAGCAATACGAGAGCCTGCCCTCACCCTTGGAGCTTCCCACAGACTATCCCCGAACTCCGGGGAAGAAACGCAGAGGAGAGCTGATCTCCCTGCCCCTGCCTACAGAACTGAGCAAGGGGATACGGAGCTTTGCAAGGACACAGGGAGTATCGGAATACATGCTCTTCCTGTCGGCGGCTTTTGTCCTTCTCAGCAGACATTCCGGGCAGGAGGATCTGGTGATCGGCAGTGCCTTCAGCGGCAGAACCGAC
>JAFOZC010000242.1 GCA_017391305.1 Oscillospiraceae bacterium
AAAACCATTTTATTGCAGGATGAATATCCTGCTTAGCCTTTGGCGGCAAGAACAGTATTACACGGCATTTCTTGGCGGCTTTGCCGCCATGCCGCTTACCAGCGGCATAATAAAACGGTTAATCCGTTTTATTAGAAATAAGTATAAATCGCCTTATGAATCGAGGTAGTATGTTATGGCTATTAAAGTTGCGGTGATCGAACGGGATTCCAGATTCTTAGACCGTTTGACCAATGTTTTTTCCAAGAGCTATTCCGACAAGCTGGAGCTGTATCCCTTCACAGATGCGGATGTTGCTCTGTCCACCTTGGCATTTATTAAGCCCCATATTCTGATCGCAGAGGAATCCGTCCCCATTGCCCCCTCCTCACTGCCCTCTGGCTGTGCTCTGGCTTATTTTGTCAGTGCCGTGGGAACAGATCGGGTCGGTGGCTACAGAGCCATCTGCAAGTTCCAGAGAGCGGAGCTGATCTACAAGCAGATTCTGGGCATTGTCTCAGACAGTGGCGATTCTGCCGCTCAGGCAGGCAGGCAGGCTTCCGACAGCAAATTCCTGGTCTTCACCTCCCCCGCAGGGGGCGTTGGTGTCTCCACCTCCGCCGCCGCCTTCGCCCTGAAGGCCGCCTCCCAAGGAAAACGGGTGCTGTATCTGGATCTGGATGAATATGGCTGTCCCGGTCTGTACTTCCACGGCGAGGGCGGCTACAGCTTCGGCGATGTGCTCCATATGCTGGTTCACAAGGACGGGAATCTGACAGACCTCCTTTCCCACGCAACAAGAAAGGATCCCAGAGGTGTTTCCTTCTTCCGTGAGGCCCCTGACACCACGGTTTATCCCACTGTCAGTGCCGAGGATATTTCCCGACTTCTTCGGGAGCTGCGGGTTCTGGCCGCCTTCGACTATATCGCTGTGGACATTCCCTTTGCCAAGCTCCTGACACAAAGAGAGCTGTGGGACAGAGCCGCAGGGATCGTCCTGCTGACCGACAACAGCGAGCAGGGACAGAGAAAGCTGACACGGGGCTATTTCACCCTACTACAGGAAGCAAAGTCCCGAAGCGGAGGTATGGGCTGTGAGCTCTTCCTCCTGAACAGCAAATGCACCGGCTTCCCCATGAGAAGTCCGGAGCTGTCCGACCTTCGGGAGCTGGGGCAGATCCCCTTCCTGGAGGGAATGGAGGCAGGCGCTCTGCTTACCGCCGTTTCCGGCCTGCCTGTATTCGATGCCCTGCTTTGATTTTTCCACACAATATGCAGAACAGAGAGGTTTGACCTATGAGCTTTACTGTACAGACATATCAGAACAGAACATACCTGTGCTATCCCCTTTCTCCTAAATCCGGCACAGATCCCCTGCTGGTGGGAATGCTCACCAATAACCACATCCCCGGCTTTGCGGAATTCAGCATGCAGAACCTCGGTGGCAAGCAGAGCCTGTGCTATGACATCCAAGGTCTGCGGTCTATGAAGGAGGTCTTCTCCGAGACAGTCAGCCGTCGCACTCTCCTGCACACCTTCGATCGCATCCTCGCCGCACTGGAGGCCGCACAGGATTATATGATCGAGGTCTCCTCTGTGGTACTGGAGCCTCAATCCATCTATATGGATCCCACCACCTTCCGCATGGCGCTGGTCTGCCTTCCCCTAATGGAATACCAAAGCGGAACGGATGAAAAGAGCTTCTTCAAGAGCATCATGTTCAACACCATCTTCGACTATAACGAGCCTTGCGAGCATGTGGCAAAGATCATGAACTATCTCAACGGCTCCGTTTTTGAAGTCCCCACCTTCCGCAGTCTCCTCAGCGAGCTGGGCGCACAGGATGCCCCTGCGCTAGCCCCTGCCTTCGGGGAGAGTGATCCCTTCTTTGGCCTGGATTTCACTGCACCTGCCAAGGCCGAGCCTGCATTCCATTTCGATTTCACTCCCGTCCCCGAGGCAAAGAACCCCCTGCAGGAGGCAGAGGATCTGCTTTCCGCCGCCCTGCAAGCTCCCCCTGTGACGAAGGAAGCTCCCACAAAGAGCCCTTCCCCCGTTGCAGAGCCTGTGGGCTTTAATCTTCCGGAGTCTCTCGGCTTTGACCTTCCCGACAAGACCGACTCCGATCCTCTTTCCATCGCAGATCAGCTTCTGTCTGCGGCATTGAACGGTCAAGCTCTGCCCACCGCTCCCACAGCGGAAGGCAAGCCCCTTACCCCTCCTGCCGCCCCTATGGCACAGGCAGAGGAGGAGGGCGCCTCCGCACGTTCCCGCAGAGCCAGAGCACGCAGAGAGGCACGGGAGCCTCAGAGCACCTCTGCTCCGGCAGTTGCGGAAGTTCCCAAGGAAGCTCCCACAGCGCAGAAGGTCGAGAAGAGTCCTGCCGCCGATCCCGATCCCTTTGATTTTCTCAGTGGCTTCTCCCCCTCGGGAAGTGTCAAGAAGACCGATGCCATGAAGGCCGCAGATGCCATCCTCTCCGGCTTGGATCTGCCTACCAAGGACACAAAAAAGACCCCTGCCTTCGACTTTTCCTTCGGTACATCCGCTGTAACAGACAGCACCCGAGAAGAAGCCCCGGCAGAAGAGGAAGCAGATTTTACCACCCCCATTGTCAGCTCTCGCAGGAAGGGCGCTTCCCCGACTCCCACCGCTAAGGCCTCCGAGGCCGGAAATACACCCCCCGTCTCCACTCCTGCCACAGCTCGGAAGCAAGAGCCGGTCTTCGATTTCTCCTTGGAAGCAAAGCCTGCCTCCACCGTCACAGATGCCATGAAGGTAGCCGACGAGCTGCTCTCCGCCGCTCTGGCAGGCTTCAGCCCCCAAGCTCCTGTCGCTCCCAAGGAAGACGCTCCCAAGAAGGCCGCCCCTGCCTTCGATTTCGACTTCACCGCTCCCTCTCAGCCCCTTCCCGAAAAGAAGGAAGAGCCGAGCTTCGATCCGGACTTCTTCTCCCCTGCACCTGCCAAGAAGACTGCGGCAATGGAAGAAGCCGCCGCCATATTGGATTCTCTGGATCTCTTCGCCCCTGTGCAGGAGACAGCCCCTGCTCCCGTAGCACCCACAGCCCCTGCCCAAGCTCCTGTGGTACATCGGGAGGAGCCGACTTCCCAGCAGAGCCCTCGCAAGGGTGGCTTCTTCTCCAAGCTGAGGAAGAAGGAGGAGCTTCCCCCTCCCCCTGCCCAGACTCCCACACAGCCTGTGGTTCCCTATTTCGGCAATGACGGAGAGACCACTGTTCTGAACGTAGCACAGCAGCCTGCAAAGACCGCCGCTCCCTATCTGCTACGTTCCTCCAATCAGGAGACCGTCATTCTGTCCAAGCCCGTCTTCCGTATCGGCAAGGATCGGGATTTCGTTGACTACTGCATTGCAGATAACTCCGCCATCAGCCGCCGCCATGCCAATTTCATGCTGCGCAACGGAGATATCTTCATTATCGATACCAATTCCACAAACCACACCTATGTAAATGGGGTCATGATCCGCAGTAACACTGAGGTCAAGCTGACCCACGGAGATGAGATCCGTCTGGCAAACGAGGACTTTATGCTCTACTGCGCCGGCACCCTCTGATCCCCCCCCCAATCACTTCAAGGAAGGGCGGAATGTCCATGAATTTCTATCTCGCTGCCGCAACCGATATTGGCCCGGTGAAAAAAACCAATCAGGACAGCTACTGCGTCCGTAGCTACCGCAGCTCCCAAGGCCCTTTGGTCTTTGCCATTCTCTGCGATGGCATGGGCGGTCTTGCCAAGGGAGAGGTAGCCAGCGCCTCTGTCATCAACGCCTACCTGAATTGGACAGAAACCAGACTCCCACAGCTTTGTGCCGCTCCCCTGCAGGCAGAGGAGATCAAACGGGACTGGATCAAACTGGCCGTCCAATATAATGAGAAAATCAAATATTACGGCTCCTGCTGCGGCGTGGCTCTGGGCACCACCCTAACTGCCATCCTTCTGACGGAGACTGCCTATTATGTCATCAATGTAGGCGACTCCCGTACCTATGAGCTAAAGGACAGCCTGCGGCAGATCACGAAGGATCACAGCTTTGTGGCCCGTGAGATGGAGTTAGGCCGCATGACCCCGGAGCAAGCCAAGGTAGATCCCCGTCGGAACGTGCTGCTGCAGTGCATCGGTGCCTCGGATACCGTAGAGCCGGACTTCTTCACAGGCCCCTGCCAAAAGGATGCGGTCTATTTCCTGTGCAGTGACGGCTTCCGTCATGAAATCACAGCCGAAGAGATTTCCAAAGCCCTGAGACCTACGGATATGGTCAGCGAGGCCCTTCTGGAACAGCGCCTGAAGGTGCTTATCGAGCTCAACAAGACTCGTCACGAACGGGACAACATTTCCGTCGTGGCAGTCCGTAGCTACTAAGTCATCGGGAGGGATCATATGTTAAAAATCGGATCACTGGTTGATGGCAAGTATAAGATCCTGAGTGAGATCGGACGGGGCGGCATGAGCGTGGTCTACATGGCCATTAACGAAAAGGCCAACAAAACCTGGGCCGTCAAAGAGGTTCGCAAGGACGGGCGGATGGACTTCAACATTGTCCGTCAGGGCCTGCTTGCAGAGATCGACACCCTGAAGCGCCTGAGCCACCCCAATCTCCCCAGTATCGTTGACCTGATCGAAGATGAGAACAGCTTCATCATCGTCATGGACTATATTGAAGGACGTTCTCTGGATAAGATCATTGCGGAAGCAGGTGTTCAGGACGAGGCACTGGTGGTAGAATGGGCCAAACAGCTCTGCGACGTTCTGGGCTATCTCCACTCCCAGAATCCCCCCATCATCTATCGGGATATGAAGCCTGCCAACGTGATGCTGAAGCCCAACGGTTCCATCATGGTCATTGACTTCGGCACCGCCAAGAATTATGAAATTGAATACGGAGAGACTACCGGCATCGGCACTGTGGGCTATGCCGCCCCGGAGCAGTACATCGGCAGTGGTTTGGGGCGCACCGATGCCCGTACAGACATCTACTGTCTGGGCATCACCCTGTATTATCTGCTGACCAATATTGACCCCTGCAAGAATCTCATCAGTGACAAATCCGTCCGTGCCATTAACCCCGCACTGTCCCACGGTCTGGATGCCATTATTAAAAAATGTACGGAATTCCAGCCTGCAGATCGCTATCAGTCCTGTGCGGAGCTGATGTACGATCTGGAAAACTACAACGCACTGGAGCCTTTACATAAGAAAAAGCAGAAGAAAAAGCTTTCCCTTTTCTTTGCCGCTACCCTCCTGTCTGCCCTCTTTGCCGTAGGCGGAGTTGTCCTGGGCGCCTCTGCCAATGCCAAGGCCTCCGACAACTATGAGCAGAAGCTCTACGAGGCCTCCAAGACCGCAGACTACAGTGAGAAGGTGGCGCTCTATGAGGAATGCATCGCCATTCCCAACAAAGCCGGACAAACCGATGCCTATTTGGAGCTGATCCGCGCCTTCAAGGAAAATGACGCCCTCTTCACCGTGGAGGAAGCAGGTCTTCTGGAAAAGCTCATCAAGAACAACAAAGCAGAGCTTCAGGCCGACCCCGCCGCCTATACGGAGCTGTGCTTCGAGACCGGCAAGCTGTTCTGGTACTATTATAATTACGGAGACAGCAGCAGTAATCAGCTGACCCGTGCCAAAAGTGCCATTTCCTGGTTCCAGGATGTACTGGACAATGCCCCGGAGAACTATGAGAATCTGGGCATGGCAAGAGTTTATGCCAATATCGGCATCTTCTATCGAGATATCACCACCAATATTACAGAGGCCAGCGACAAGGGGCAATACGCTCCCCTCTTCGCCAATCTTCAGGAGCTTCTGTCCACCGCCTCAGCAGATGAGACGGAAAAAGAGATCGTCCGTCTGGAAATGCTGGAGATGGCCCGTAGCGCCCTACAGCAATATGCCACCAAGTTCAAGCTGGACGGCTTGTCCTATGAGGAGCTCAGTGGGATGCACCGCTCCATATCGGATATCGTAGAAACCATCGGAACCACCGCAGATACTACGGAGGAGAAGAAGAACCACACCCTCAGCCTTCTCCCCGACACCCTGAAGGCCATTGACACTGCCTATGGCAGCAAGAACGGAGGTGAGGGACAATGAGTGTGGAATTATTGCAGATCCTGTCCCTGATCTCCTATATCCTTGCAGGTCTGTTCCTGCTTCTTGCTATCGGTCTGTTCTTCTATCTGAAAGTTCCCTCCCTCTGGGGCGAGGTCAGCGGACGCACTGCCAGAAAGGCCATCGAGGCCATGAAGTGGAAGAATGAGGAGTCCGGTCACAAGACCCTTCCCACAGCCATTTCCCATGAACCTACCTCCTCCAAGCTGACTGCCAAGATCGCAAAGGCTAATCAGCTACAGGCCGAGGAGGAAGAAGCCAAACCCAAGGAGCGTGTTCCTCTGGTTGCTTCGGAGCAGAAGCCTCCCCTGAGATCCGCCCCCGTGAGCAAGACAGCACCCACAGAAAGCGCCCCCACCGAGTCCGTTATGCAGGAACAAAGCTCTCAAACCGGCCCCCTGCCCCTTTCTCCCGTGGGAGACACCGACCGGCTGCCTAAGACAGAGTTGGGAGAGACCTCCGTCCTGCCTAAGACGGAGTTGGGAGAAACCTCTGTCCTGCCTAAGGCGGAGTTGGGAGAGACCTCCGTCCTGCCTAAGACGGAGCTGGGAGAGACCTCCGTCCTGCCTAAGACGGAGTTGGGAGAGACCTCCCTTCTGCCTCAGGGAGAAATCGGAGAAACTGCGGTGCTGAATTCTGCCGCCTACAGCGAATTTATCCTCCGCTCCACAGGAGAGCTTCCCCGTCAGGACGAAACCACCCTTTTGGATCGAAAGGAAGCCCCGGTGCAAAGCACAGCCCCCGTTGTATTCTTTGTCCTGGAAAAAGAGCTTGCCTTTACAGATAGTACGGAGATTATTGAATGAAAAATACGAACAAACCGACTCCCCGACCCGGGGCAGCCCTTCCTGCCCAAAAACTTCTGATTCGGCTCTATGTGCTGGCTTTGGGCGCTCTGGCTGTGTCCATCACCCTGATGCCCACACAGCTACTGGTTCTGAAGCTTTCCGGAGGCAGTATTTACGGTCACAGCATCCTGTTCTGGCTTTCCCTCTTGGCAGTCCTGCTGTGCTTCCGCCGTTTTAAGAAGAATAACGCCTCCTTTCAGGCAAATCCTTCCCAAAGGCTTCCCGACAAGTCCTTCCGCCTCTTCCGCTCCCCGGAGAGCAGACTTTTGGCCTATCTTTGTCTGTGCGCCTGCATCCTCTTTGTTCTGCTGTCCTGCTTCCTGAAGAGCGCCCTTCCCCGTTTTATTCTCTTTGCTGTTTGCGTGTTTCTCCTTGGTCTGTATCTCGGCAGAAACAGCTACGAATACCAAATTTATCGCATTCACCTACAATCCCTTGACCGCAATTCCCCCTGCAAATCTCAAATAAGGAGAGATGAAAATGAGAAAAACCACCCGACTTAAGTTCCACCGCCTTTTGGCAGCACTTATGGTCCTGGCAATGCTTCTGAGCTACCTGCCTGCCAACAGCAGACCGGTCTCTGCCGCTACGCAGGAGCATCCCGATGTGATGACCATGACCGTAACCGACGGCAGCAAGCCCGTTCCGGGTGCAACTGTCCGAATTTATACCACCTCCTTGGGAGAGAATTCCTTCGACCTGAGCAAGACCACAGATGAAAACGGTCTGGTCGTCCTGGAGGAGATCACCCGTATCGCTCTGGAACAGGAAGAAGCCTTCCCCTTCTACTACATCATCACCGCAGAGGGCTATGAGACCTCTGTCTGTGCCGATTCTATGGAGGCCGGGAAGGCCACCGTACACATCAATGCCACTGTGGTAGAGAAGGAAAAGGCGACCCTGACCGTCGGTCTTACAGGTGGCGATGCTCTGGTCACCATTAACGGTGAGCAGTGCGGTACCAAGACCGCCTATGTGGGCAGTGAATTAGAGGTCGTAGTCACCCCGGCAGAGAACTATTATATCTCCGCTATCCGGATCGGTACTGCAACCGCTACCCCTCCCGTAAAGGGGGAAGCATTCCGCTGTACCTTGACCATCGATCAGGATACCATGATCCTTGTGACTCTGGTTCGTGAGTACAAGGTCAGCTCCCAGGTTTCCGAGGGTGGTTCTCTCTACCTCAACGGAGCAGAGCAGACCGAGCTGGTCGCTGACGTGAACTCCACCGTCACCATGAAGGTGGTTGCAGCGGAAGGCTATCGGATCGACTCTATTTTCATCGGCAAGTACAAGGTTCCCGATGTCCTCAACCTGTCGGAGTACGAAACAGACTTCATCCTGACCGAGGATACAGAGATCACCGTGACCTTCATCCACATCTGGACCGTCACCGTGACCCATAAGGGCGACGGCACCGTGGTGGTAGATCCTGCCGCAGAGGGTGGCTCTGTTACCGTTCTGTCCGGCACTACGGTCAAGATCACCGCCACACCCAATACCGGCTTCCGTGTTTCCGGTGTGGTCATCAATGGGCAAGCCGATGCCTCGGTGACAGGTGAGAACGATTCCTCCTACTACAAGGAGCTGATAGCAGATCGGGAATATAAGGTAGAGATCACCTTTGCCCCCAATATCTATCAAATCACTGCCAAAGCCACCGCAAACGGCACCATTGCTCCCGAAGCAAGCTCCGTAGAACACGGCGGCAGTGTGAAGGTTCATCTGACTCCCCTCAGCGGCTATACCGTCGATACCGTCAGGGTCAACGGTCAAGTCGTGACCGCACTGGCCGAGGAGGGCGAGAGCATCACCTTCCTCATTGAGAACATCACAGCCCATCAGGAGATCTCGGTCACTTTCAAGCCCATCGCCGTTGCCAACATCAAGTATCTGGATATCGATGTATCCGATGTACTGCGGATCGACGAAGACAAGCGGATCTATGTGCTGAAGGAAGGGGACTCCATCCGCTTCACCACCACCGCCCGCAGGATCCGCATCTATGACAACAAGAACAATATCATCGCCTCCGGCAATGAGAATGTTCCTGTGGAGATCACCGGTCCCGTTACCGTCGCCCGTGTCGGTCTTTATTATAAGGATAACAACGAATTCTTCAGCAACTGGCATTATTCCAACATTGACCCCATGACACTGGTGGTCGATAAGGGCGATAATGTGAGAGCGAGCCTCACCGCCGCCTTCCAGCCCAATGCCTACGGCTATTACAACAAGGATATCCCCTTCACCGTTCAGGCAGAGGATACCGGCGATTATTCCGGCATCGCTCTGATCCAAGCTTGGGTCGCCTGCAACGGTGTCAAGGGCGCTGTGCAGACCCTGTACAGCTATGACGGCGGACAGATCCTTTCCAAGTTCACCTCCTCCGATTCCGTTGTGGTGAATGCCGCCGCCAACAGCAGTAAGGACGTGAGACTTTGCCTCCGTGTGGTTGACCGTGCAGGCAACGAGACCACCGCAGAGAAGGCTCTGAAGATCGCCACCTTCCAGCCCACTGTAGAATTGAGCATCACCGGCACCCAGAATCAGAACACTCTCCCCGGCTATTATAACAGCAACCGTGTCCTGACCATTACGGTACGGGATCGGGCAGACACCTTCCTGGCAGAGTCCATCGCCCGTGGTCTGAAGCTCTATTTTAACGGTGAGGCCCGGACCGTCGACACCTCCGCCATTTCCTGGCATCACGACGGAAATATCCACACCGGCACCTATACCTTCTCCGACAACGGAAGCTACTCCTGGAGTCTGAGCTACACCAACAAGGCAGACCTCTCCCCTGCGGAGATCACCGCTCCCACTGACAAGGATATCTACAGCTTCACCATTGATAAGGAAGCACCTTATGATCTGGAGATCCGCTATGAGCCCGGCTTTGTGGATGCCATTTTGGAGGGACTGACCTTCGGCTTCTATCAGTCCTCCGTGAAGGTGGTCATCTCCGCCAAGGATCAGACCTCCGGCATTCATTCCCTCTGCTATTCCTACACCCCCGATGCCAATGCACAAGGCAGTGACACCGGCGCAGAAAATGTCCTGATCTCCGCTGAGGATCTGGTATTTGACGGAAACCGTGCCACTGCGGAATTCACCATCCCTCCCCAGTTCCGTGGCAGAGTCAGCTTCACCGCAACTGATGAGGCAGGACATTCCGCCACTCTGACAGAGGATGCCCGCATTCTGGTAGTAGATAACATCGCTCCCGGCATCACTGTGGAATATGATGACACCCCCTCCGTAAACGGCTTGTACTACAACACCGTCAGAACCGCAACCATCCGCATTGAGGAGTCCAACTTCTTCCATGAGGATCTGGAGGACGGATATCTTGTTCTGAAGGTCAGCAAGCAGCTCTCTGACGGCTCCGTGAAGGAAGAGCTTTGGAAGCCCGACTTTACCAAGGACGGCAGCTCCTACGTAGCTCAGATCCAATTCTCCGAGGATGCGGATTATACCTTCGACAGCGCCTATACCGACCGCTCCGGCAATATCTTCGATTCCTATGAGGCAGACAGCTTCACCGTTGACCTGACAAAGCCCGAGATTCGGGTATCCTTTGACAACAACAACAGTATCAACGACAATCATTTCATGGCTGCGAGAACCGCAACCATCACCGTCACCGAGCACAATTTCCGTGCTTCCGACGTGATCTGCACCGTCACAGAGAACGGCGAGGTCTCCGACTACTTCACTGCCTACCTGCAGAAGGAAGAAAACTGGACCCATAACGGCAATGAGCATAGTGCAAAGCTCCTGTTCTCCGGCGGTTACTACTTCTTCCAAATCAGCTATACCGATCTGGCCGGTCACGAAAACACCCCCGTTGACTTCGGCATCTCTGCCGCACCTCAGGACTTTGTCGTAGACACCGGCGCTCCCATTGGTCTGAAGATCAGCTATGCCCCCACCTTCGTTTCCAATGTTCTGGAAGCCCTCACCTTCGGCTTCTATCAGGCTCCCGTGGAAGTGACCATCGAGGCTACGGACCATACTGCCGGTGTGGACTACTTCACCTACTCCTACAGCCTGCAGGAAAATGTCAGCAACATCAACAGTGGCAGGAACAATGTGGTCATCCCCTCTGATCGCATCACCTACGACGGAGCCCACGCTTCTGCCAGCTTCACCATTCCTGCCCAGTTCCGTGGCTATGTTTCCTTCACCGCCACCGACCGCTCCGGTCACAGCGCCACCCTGTCTGACGAGAAGGTCGTGGTAGTAGATACCGTAGCCCCCGGCATTACCGTCAGCTACGACAACCTCAACGCCTACAACGGCAAGTACTTCGATGCAGACCGTACCGCCACCATCTCCATTGAGGAAGCCAACTTCTTCCCCCAGGATGTAGAAGACGGCCTTCTGAAGATCACTGTCAGCAAGACGGATAACGAAGGCCAAACCGAAACGACTTTGGTAAAGCCCCAATTCACCAAGAATGGGGATGTGTATACCGCCAAGGTCTCCTTCACAGAGAATGCTGACTATACCTTCGACATCTCCTATACCGATCGCGCAGGCAACGTCTTCGATTCTTATGCAGAAGACAGCTTCACCATTGACAAGATCGCCCCTCAGCTTACCCTAAGCTATGACAAAACCAATGCCCCGGAAGGCTATTACTTTGGTGGGGATGTGACCCTGCATTTCACCATAGAGGAGCACAATTTCCGTGCAGAGGACATGGTCTTTGAGATTTCCGCTACGGATATTACCGGAAGCAAGAATGTAGATCTCTCCCACAAGAGCTACGAGGCCTACCTCCGCAATCCCATGAACTGGACTCAGGCAGGTGACATCTACACCGCAGAGATCACTCTGGATGCAGAGGGCAGATACCGTATCTGCGCAGATTATGCCGACCTTGCCCTGATCTCTCAGGGAGATGCCGTGGAAGCCACCCTCTGTATCGACAAATCCAATCCCTATGATCTGGCAATCAGCTATGAGCCCGGCTTTGTCGGGACTCTTCTGGAGGCTCTGACCTTCGGCTTCTATCAAGCTCCCGTTACCGTTACCATCGAGGCAAAGGACGATTTCTCCGGCATCGACCGCCTGATTTACAGCTACACCGTACAGGACGGTGCTCACAGCAGTAACAGTGGCAAGGCCTCCGTCACCGTTCAGGAGGAAGACCTTGTTGTAGAGGGCAACCGCGCAAGCTACAGCTTCACCGTTCCCGCCCAGTTCCGTGGCAATGTTTCCTTTAAGGCCGTGGATAAGGCCCTGTGGGAAAACAGCCTGAGAGATGAGCAGATCCTTGTGGTCGATGACGTAGCCCCCGGCATTACCGTCAGCTTCGACAACATGAACGCTGTCTACGGCAACTACTACGATGCCGACAGAACCGCCACCATCACTGTTCAGGAAGCCAACTTCTTCCCTCAGGACGTGGAGGACGGTCTTCTGAAGATCACCGTCGGCAAGACCCTGAAGGACGGCAGTCACTCAATTACCAACCCCAAGCCCCAATTCACAAAGGTGGGGAGCGTGTACACCGCACAGATCCACTTCACCGAGAATGCGGACTATAGCTTCGACATCTCCTACACCGATCGCTCCGGCAACATCTTCGATTCCTATGCCGAGGAGCACTTCACTGTGGATAAGGTACGCCCCGAGATCCTGGTGACCTATGACAACAACGATGCCCGTAACGGAAATCTCTTCCGTGCCGACAGAACCGCCACCATCGCCATCACCGAGCACAACTTCCGCCCGGAGGAGGTTCTTGTGAAGATCACCTCCAACGGAAAGACTGTAGACAGCTATACCAAAGCCCTGCAGGAGGAAGCCGCATGGACGAAGCAAGGCGATATCTACGTTGCCACTATCACCTTCACCGAGGAAGCCCACTACACCTTTGACATCAGCTGCCGTGACATGTCCGGCCAGTGGAATGCCGCCGTATCCTACGGCAACAGTGTAGCTCCCAATCAGTTCACCATTGACAAGGAGACTCCCTACGGTCTGGAGATCCGCTATGAGCCCGGCTTTGTGGATACCATTCTGGAGGGTCTGACCTTCGGCTTCTATCAGGCACCTGTGAAGGTCATCATTTCCGCCGAGGACAGAACCTCCGGTCTGGAGTCCTTCACCTATTCCTACACTCCCGATGCCAACACCGACGGTATCAATGAGGGTATGGAAAATGTACTGATCCCCACAGAACAGCTTCACTTTGAGGGAAAGAAGGCCACTGCGGAATTCACCGTTCCTCCCCAGTTCCGTGGCAAGGTCAGCTTCACCGCAACCGACAGAACAGGCCATTGCACCACCCTGACAGAGGACAACCGCACACTGATCGTGGACAGCATCGCCCCCGGTATCACCGTGGAATACGATGAAACTCCTGCCATGAACGGCTCCTACTACAGCAAGGCCAGAAGCGCAAAGATCCGCATTGAGGAGGCCAACTTCTTCCGTGAGGATCTGGAAGAGGGCTATCTGGTACTGAAGGTAAGCAAGACCTATGCAGACGGTTCTGTGACCGAGGAGCTCCTAAAGCCCGACTTTACCAAGGAAGGTAGCTCCTATGTGGCCCAGCTCAGCTTCGCAGAGGATGCGGATTATACCTTCGATATCGCCTATACCGACCGCGCAGGCAATGTTTTTGATTCCTACCCCGGCGACAGCTTCACCGTTGACCTCATTCAGCCTGAGATCCGTGTCACCTTTGATAACAACGAATGCATCAACTCCAACCACTTCATGGCTGTGAGAACCGCAACGGTCACTGTCATCGAGCACAATTTCCGTGCTTCCGACGTGATCTGCACCGTCACAGAGAATGGACAGCTTTCCGACAGCTACACCGCCTACCTCATGAATGATGGAAACTGGACCCACAACGGCGATGTCCATACCGCAAAGCTTCTCTTCTCCGGCGGCATCTACAGCTTTGACCTCCGTTGCACCGATCTTGCAGGTCATGAGAATGTAGCTGTAGACTTTGGCAACTCCGTAGCCCCTCAGGACTTCGTGGTAGACACCGGTGCTCCCGAGGATCTGAAGATCAGCTACACCCCCGCATTTATGTCCAATATTCTGGAGGCCATCACCTTTGGCTTCTACAAAGCTCCTGTTACCGTGACTCTTGAGGCTACGGACTACACCGCAGGTGTGGACTACTTCACCTATTCCTACAGCCTTCAGGACAATGTCAGCGACATTAACAGCGGTATGGCAGATGTGGTCATTCCCTCCGAGGAGATCAGCTATGACGGAGCCCACGCTTCTGCAAGCTTCACCATTCCCCCTCAGTTCCGTGGCTATGTCTCCTTCACCGCCACCGACCGCTCCGGTCACAGCGCTTCTCTGGCAGACGAGAAGGTCGTGGTAGTAGACACCGTAGCCCCCGGCATCACCGTCAGCTACGACAACCTCAATGCCTACAACGGCAATTACTTCGATGCAGACCGCACCGCCACCGTCACCATTGAGGAAGCCAACTTCTTCCCCATGGATCTGGAGGAAGAATATCTGAAGATCACAGTCAGCAAGACCGACAACGAGGGTAATACCGAAAGCACCTTGGTAAAGCCCAGCTTTACCAAGAACGGAGATATCTACACCGCAGAGATCTCCTTCACAGAGAATGCTGACTATACCTTCGATATCTCCTATACCGACCGGGCAGGCAACGTCTTCGATTCCTATGAGGAAGACCGCTTCACCATTGACAAGATCCCTCCCCGACTCACCATGAGCTATGACAAGACCCCTGCGGCAGAGGGATATTACTTCAAGGAAAACGTGACCCTGCACTTCACTGTAGAGGAGCACAATTTCCGTGCAGAGGATATGATCTTTGAGATCTCTGCTACCGACGTTACCGGCAGTAAGGCTGTGGATCTCTCCCACAAGGGCTATGAGGCCTATCTCCGCAATCAGAATAACTGGATCTGTGAGGGGAACACCTACAGCGCTCAGATCACTCTGGATGCAGAGGGCAACTACCAAATTTCCGCAGATTACACCGACCTTGCCATGCTCTCTCAGGGCGATCCCGTAGAAGCTGCCCTGTGCATTGACAAGTCCAATCCCTACGATCTGGAGATCCGCTATGAGCCCGGCTTTGTGGCAACTCTTCTGGAAGCCCTGACCTTCGGCTTCTACCAAGCTCCCGTTACCGTTACCATCGAGGCAAAGGACGATTACTCCGGCATTGACCGCCTGATTTACAGCTACGCCGTACAGGAGGGGGCCAGCGAGATCAACAGTGGCAAGACCACCGTTATCATCCATGAAGAGGATCTCCTCATAAACGGCAACACCGCAAGCTACTCCTTCACCGTTCCTGCCCAGTTCAGAGGCAATGTTTCCTTCCAAGCCATAGACAAGGCTCTTTGGGAAAGCAATCTGACAGACGAGCAGATCCTGGTGGTGGATAATGTAGCTCCCGGCATCACTGTCAGCTACGATAACATGAGCGCTGTCTACGACAGCTACTACAGTGCTGACAGAACTGCCACCATCACCATCAACGAGGCCAACTTCTTCCCTCAGGATATCGAGGACGGCCTTCTGAAGATCACGGTAGGCAAGACCCTGAACGACGGCACCTACAGTGTCACCAATCCCAAGCCTGACTTCAGCAAGAACGGAGATGTGTATACTGCTCAGATCCTCTTTGGCGAGAATGCAGATTATACCTTCGACATCTCCTACACCGACCGTTCCGGCAATGTCTTTGACTCCTACCCCGAGGATCGCTTCACTGTGGATAAGATCCGTCCGGAGATCCGAGTCAGCTATGACAATAACAGCGCCCGTAACGGCGACCAATTCCAAGCTGACAGAACCGCAACCATCTCCATCACCGAGCATAACTTCCTCCCGTCAGATGTGACCGTCAGTGTCACCGCCAACGGAAGCCCCGTTGAAAGCTATACCCAGACTCTGCAGCAGGCTTCTGCCTGGACAAAGAACGGCGATATCTACACCGCTGTGATCTCCTACAACGAGGAAGCCCACTACACCTTCGACATCCGTTGCAACGACATGGCAGGGCAGGAGAATTTGCCCACGGTCTACGGCGACAGTGTCGCTCCCCGTAGCTTCACCATTGACAAGACCGCACCTACAGAGCTGACCATGACCGTGCAGGATCGCTCCGTCCTGGGCAACAACAGTGTTGCTTTCGACACCTTCTATCAGGAGCAGATCGTCATCCGCCTGTCTGCCAAGTTCGATATCAGCGGTATGGAAGCTATGGAATACCAGAAGGTCGACGCCGTTTCCCGTTATTCCCCCAACGGTCAGTGGGAAGCCTATAACGAGACCACCGGCATCGTGATCGCTCCCAGTGAGAAGCTGGTTCTCTACTTCCGTGCAACGGACCGTGCCGGCAACTTCACCATCGTCAACTCCACCGGCATTGTGGTCGACGATCAGATGCCCACCGGCGAGGTCAACGCACCTGCCATTGACATTCTCCCTGCTGCCGCAAATGCCAACGGTCTGCACAAGGGCAATGTCTCCGTACAGCTGAAGGTTCTGGATCCCAAGTATCTGGGCTCTGCCTCCCATGCACAAGGTTACTACTCCGGTCTGAAGAACATCAGCTACCGCATCTACACCAATGACACCGCCGAGGTAGAAAGCGGCATCCTCATGGATATCGCAACGGACCGCCTGAACGGTGCTGTGAAGGATGCAGACGGCCTCATCAGCTCCTGGAGCGGTGCCATTGAGATCAACGCAAACCGCTTCAACAGCAATCAGGTTATGGTAGAGATCACCGCCGAGGACAATGCCGGCAATGTGAGAACCACCACCACCAAGGCAGGAGACATCCGTATCGACATTACCGCCCCCCGTATTGATGTATCCTATTCCAACAATTCCGCAGATAACGGCACCTTCTTCAAGGATGAGCGTGTTGCCACCGTGACCATCACAGAGCGGAACTTCGAAGCCTCTCAGGTTCGCATCTCTCTGAGCAACCGCAGTGGCGCTACTCCCACAGTTTCCGGTTGGAGCAGAACTCCCTCTGCCGGCAACGGTGACGGTGACCGCTGGGTCGCTACCATCCGCTACAGCAATGACGGTGATTACCAGTTCGACATCAGCTACACCGACCAAGCCGGCAATGCCGCAGGAGAGGCGAACTATGGCAACAGCGTTGCACCCAAGGCCTTCACCGTGGACAGAACCCTGCCTGCGATCCGTGTCAGCTATGACAACAACGAGGTCTTCAACCGGAGCTATTATCAGAAGGAACGCACCGCCACCATCGTCCTCACAGAGAAGAATCTGGATCCCAATTCCGCCGGTGTGAAGGTCACCCTGACCGCCGTTCAGGACGGCAATGCCATTGCTCTGCCCACCGTATCCTCTTGGCACAGCAACGGCACGGAGCACACCGCCACCGTCAGCTATGTTGCCGATGCAGTATACTCCTTTGACATTACTGTCACCGACAAGGCAGGCAATCAGGCCATCGACTTCCCCCAGGAGAGCTTCTGTGTGGATAAGACCGCTCCTGAGCTCAACATCTCCCGCGTAGAAGACGGTGCCGCCTATGCAGGAGAGATCGCTCCCTACCTCAGCTTCAGTGATGTGAACTTTGACCCGGAACAGGTAGAGATCACCCTGACCTCCGCCAATAGAGGCAGTCTCACCCCCAACGGTCAGCAGCAGATAGACAAGAAGGGTGGCAGCTTCCGCTTCGCCAACTTCCCGGAAGAGAAGGAGCAGGACGATATCTACACCCTCAGTGCCAAGATCACTGATGCCGCAGGCAATGCTACGGAGCAGACCCTGAGCTTCTCCGTCAACCGCTTCGGCTCTGCCTATGAGATGAGCGAGGATGTACAGGCTCTCAACGGCAGCTATGTACAGCAGCCCACCGACATCGTCATTACCGAGACCAACGTTGATGAGCTGGTAGACTTCCAAGTCACCCTGTTCAAGAACAACGAGACCATCGTTCTGGAAGAGGGCAAGGACTTTACCGTAGAGGAAGTCAGTGACGAAAAGGGCTGGTATCAGTACATCTACACCATCTTTGCAGAGAATTTTGCCGACGACGGTGTCTACAAGATCTCCGTCCGTTCCGAGGATAAGGCAGGCAACGTCTCTGAGAACTTCTTGGATACCAAGAACTCCGATCTGAGCTTCGGTGTGGATAAGACCGCTCCTACCGTAGTGGTACAGAATCTGGAATCCGGCTCTACCTATGCAGTGGAGATCTTGGATGTCCTCTTCTCCGCAAATGACAACCTGCTTCTTGACTCCGTGGCTGTCTATTTAGACGATATGACCGCCCCCCTCAAGACTTGGAATGCAGAACAGATCGCACAGCTTCTTGCAGACCGCGCCGACTTCACCTTCCCCGTCTCCGGCGATTCCACAGAGGCTCACAGCGTGAAATTCCTCTGTAAGGATGCCGCAGGCAACGAAACTGTGGTGGAAGTTGACAATTTCTACGTAACCACCAACATTCTGGTTCGTTACTGGAACAACAAGGGACTCTTCTTCGGCTCTATCGGCGGAGTCCTCGCCCTGGCCGCAGGTCTCATCGTCCTGCTGGCAAAGAAGAAAAAGAAAGAACAGTAATCCCTAAAAATCAGGAGGCTGATCGCCAAAAAGCGATCAGCCTCCGTTCTGTTATGTCAGGCCTAAGAGGGCAGCGATCTCATCGAAGTCCTCTTCTTCTAAATCTTGGGCATCTATGTCGGCATAGGTGCGGTAGCTTTCCTCGGAAGACAGGCAGTGGTCTAAAACAGCCAATAGCTGTCTGTGGTATTCCTCCGCCAGCTCCCCAAGGTCGAAGCTTTGATTCCAGCCCCTGCCCGAGGTGATGTGGAAGGAGAGCTTGCCCTTGGATATGCCTCCGTTGAAGTTAATGGGACCTCCTACCTCATTGTCCTTGTCGCAGGTAGCGCCGGGATAATAGTCCTCCTCTGCACCTTCCTCGCTCTGTCCCACATAGTTGAAATAAATGTCAATGTCATCCAGTGCAGAGGGCGGATAGAGCAGGCCGAAGCCCAGACCGTGGTTGGGGATCTTCCGAAGCAGTTCCTTGGTCTCAATGATAGCCTCAGAGACCTGAGCATCACAAGGCAACAGCACAGGATAGGCGCAGGTGAACCAGCCCACTGTTCTGTCAATGTCCATAGGCACATGGATGGTCTCTCTTCCATGTCCCTCCAAACAAAGGGCCACCTGAGACTGCCCACTGTACTGTCTCACTGCCATAGCCATTGCGGCCAGAAGAAGGTCTGCGACCTGGGTGTGATAGGTGTTGCAGGCCTCGGTCAGAAGCGCCTGTGTCTGTTCCTCTGTCAGAGAGAAGTATGCCTCTCTCCTGTCAGAGCCTCCAAAAACCCCTTGCCTCAGTTTCCCTCGGGAAAGACCTTGGAAAACACTGTCCCAATAGCCCTGTTCTTTCCTAAGCTCCGCAGAGGCGGCATAGTCCTCCAGTGCAGTGGCCCACTGTTGGAAGGACGCTGTCTTGAGAGGCAGTCCCAAGGCTCTCCCCTCTGCATATGCTTCCATCCCACTGTCCAGATCCTCCAAAAGAATGTGCCAGGACACGCTGTCCACAAGGAGATGGTGGATGGCAAGCATAAGCACCCTTTCCCTCCCTGTGTCAAAGAGGCAAGCCTTCACCAGAGGTCCTTCCGGCAGTTCCATAGAAGCCTGCACCTCTTCACAGCGCTCTCCGATCCAAGCTCTCGCTTCTGCATCCCAAGGCACTGTATAGGTCGTCAATGCAAAATGACGGTTCTCCATATAAGGAAGGATCTCCTGATTTCCATCCCGATAAACACTGCGAAGAATGTCATGATGCTCCGTCAGGGCATTGAGGGCATAACGCAGAGCATCCACACTTCCCTCCATAGGCAGGATCACTGCCTGATTGAAGTGCTGTGGCTTTGCCAAATTCCAGTGACGGAACATGCGGAGCATAGGTGTATCCGTAACAGGGCCTGTGTGCTGTCCCTGATCATAGGTATTTTCCGAAAGATCCTCTATATACAGGGCGATCTCCTCTACCGCTGCGCCGGTCATGATGTCACTGACAGCAAGGCTCAGATTCCGTTCCCTCAAATGGGACACGATACGGATGGCCTTAATGGAGTCTCCTCCCAGCTCGAAGAAGGAATCCTTCATGCTCACGCTGTGGGGAGCCATGATCTCCTCGATGGCCTCTGCAAGTGCTTCCTCCTTGGCATTTCGGGGGGCAATATATTCGCTGTCACTGCGGATGCTGATTTGGGGCAAGCGATTCTTGTCCACCTTACCGTTCACTGTTACGGGGATCTCCTCCAGCTCCATAAAGTAGGTGGGGATCATATACTCCGGTAGCTGTTTCCGCAGTTCCTTGCGGAGGGCATCAAAACCGATCTTGCCCTCTGTGACCACATAGGCAAAAAGGGCAGCTTCCATCGAGGCATCCTGTCGGACAACGACGGTGCAGTCCCGAACATGGGGAAGGACTCTCAAGCAAGCCTCAATTTCCCCGGGCTCTACACGGTAACCTCTGATTTTCACCTGATCGTCCATTCTTCCCAAGAAGCGGATATTGCCGTCAGGGAGAAGCAAGCCCTTGTCCCCGGTACGGTAGAGCCGTCCTTCCCCAAAGGGATTGGGTACAAAGTGCTTCTCTGTCAGCTCCTCCTGCCCCAGATAACCCCGGGCCAGACCGACACCTCCCACACAGATCTCTCCGGGAACTCCAAAAGCGCAGGGCTGGTCTCCCCTGAGGATATAAACCCTTTTGTTGGGGATCGGCTTGCCGATAGGCACGAAGGCACGGTCTGTCCTGCCTTCCCAGTGGGTCACCGCTACGGTACACTCCGTCGGGCCGTAGGAATTGATATATCTGCAATGGCTTGCTTTTTCTACAATGCCCAAATCGGAGGCAGAACCGGCTGTCACCAGGATCGTGGGAGATATATCCCCTAACTGTGCGTAGAGGTTGGGGGGGAAGCTGGCCACAGTGACCCCTTCCCTTTCCATAGTAGCACGGATCTGGGGGAGATCCCTCTGATCTGTCACGAGGATCAGCCGAGCCCCGGTGAGCAGAGCCATATTCATCTCCCACACAGAGCCGTCAAAGACATAGTTGGCAAATTGCAGGATCCGATCCTGTGGGCCGATATGCAGTACGGTTTCAAAATAGTGCTTCAGGTTAGACACACCCTGATGCTCCACCATAACTCCCTTGGGCTTGCCTGCGGTGCCGGAGGTATAGATGCAGTATGCCAAATCCCGAGGGCCCGGGGCAGGAGGAAGGGAAGGGTGCTGTCCCTCATATAGACTCTCATCCCCTATGTCAATGCAGGGAATGCCCCAAGCTTGGGTGCTGTCCAAAGTCAGCAAAAGCTTTGCTCCGGAGTCAGACAGGATATAGGCGATCCGTTCCTCAGGATAGTTCGGGTCTATGGGGACATAAGCTCCCCCTGCATGCAGAACAGCATAAATGGCCACAAAGCGTTGGATGCTCTGGGGAATCAGCAGAGCCACGGGAACATTGGGCTCTACCCCCTCCTGTCTCAGCCGATATGCAAGGGCATGAACCCTTTTCCCCAGCTCGCCATAGCTGATGCTGTGCTTCCCACAAACAATGGCGGTAGCTTGAGGGTCTCTGCTTACCTGCTCTTCCAAAAGCTGAGAAATCGTAGCAGTGGAATCATACTCTGCACTGTCTCCTCGGAAGGCTTCCAGCAAGGTCTCCTCCTCTGAGGAGATCATGGACAGCTCTGCAAGGCTTGCCTCCGGTCTGCGGAGAATGCTCTCTAAAAGACTGCGGAAGTGTTGGAGGTACAGGCTTGCTGTCTCCTCCGTGAACAGCTCCTTGGAATACTGCAGGGATAGGGTGAAGTCATTCCCCATCTCCTCAATATTAAAGGTCAGATCAAAGGTAGCTCCAAAATAGAATTCCTTCAGCAATTGAAGCTCCAGCGCCCCTTCTGTATAAGCCGCCTGATCCCCGTTTTGCATGACCAGCATCACATCAAAAAGGGGATTCCTCCCGACCTCACCGGGGATATTCAAGTCCTGTATGAGTGTTTCAAAGGGATATTCCTGATTTTCCTGCCCGCAGAGGCTCAGGGCCTTGATCTCTTGCAGGAAGGCTTTGTATGTCTTCCCCTGCTCCGGATAAGCTCGCAGAGGAAGGGTGGCGGCAAACATGCCGGGCATATTTTCTGTTGCTGTGTCGGTTCTGCCGCTGAAGGCACTGCCGATCACCAGATCCTCCTGCCCGGAATGTCTGCTGAGAAGGAGAAAAGCCGCCGACAGGAAGAGCATGTATTCCGATACCCCTTGTGTCCTTGCAAAGCTCCGTATCCCCTTGCTCAGTTCTGTAGACAGGGGCAGGGAGATCAGCTCTCCTCTGCGTTTCTTCCCCGGAGTTCGGGGATAGTCTGTGGGAAGCTCCAAAGGAGGGGGCAGGCTCTCGTATTGCTGTCTCCACACGGTTCTCATGTCATTGAGATCCCATTGTGACAGACGGATGCAATGATCCTTGTATTGCAGTTCCGGCATGGCCAAGCACTTTCCCTCATAAAGCCGTGCCAGCTCCGTTAAGAGGATGTCTCTGCTGATGCCGTCACAAATAATATGGTGCATATCCAGAAGGAAGAGCCATTC